>DDZT01000119.1:14992-26421 GCA_002346435.1 Anaerolineales bacterium UBA3001 | reverse complement strand
AATGAATGGGATACAAATGAAAAACATAAGCGTTATAAAATCAAGGCAAACACTTATCTTGAAGCTGAAGGTACTGCAGAAAAGAATGGTTTGGAACTAGTTGGTGTTTTCCATTCACATCCAGATCACCCGGCTCAACCTTCAGAGTATGATCGTGAGCTTGCTTTGCCTTGGTGGTCATATCTAATAATATCTATCCAACAAAAAAGAGTTGATCATTCAAGATCCTGGGTTCTTAGTGAGAACCGAGATCATTTTATAGAGGAATCACTAAAAATCGAGTCACAATAGCACATACATAAATTAGTTGGAGGATTTATATATCTCTAACAGTAATCCGATAACATATTCATACACAAAAGGACATTCAACATATGCCTAATATTCGAATCCCAACACCATTGCGAACATATACCAATGGAGACACTGAGATCACAGTCCAAGGTACCACCGTTGGAGAAGCATTACATGACCTCACTAACCAGCATGTTGAACTCAGACAACATTTGTATAACGAAGATGGAAAACTGCGTGCATTTGTCAACATATTTTTAGATGGAGATGATGTACGTCATCTAAACGGAGAAAACACTGCCATAAACGCAGAATCGAACTTGAGGATTGTTCCTTCAGTAGCAGGAGGCCTGATTTATAAGCACAATATCAATATGAGTAAAACAAAATGAGTATAGAGGTCAATCCCCTGCCAGCCGAAGATGTACAACTAACTAACGATGAGATTATTCGTTATAGTCGGCATTTAATCATGCCAGAAGTCACATTATCTGGACAACGAAAGCTAAAGAATGCCAAAGTGCTATGTGTGGGTACAGGAGGACTCGGGTCACCAGTAGCTCTATACTTGGCTGCAGCTGGAGTGGGAAACATTGGTATGGTAGATTATGACATAGTAGAAGCTAACAACCTGCAACGTCAAATCATTCACGGTACATCCACGATCGGCAAACTAAAGGTAGAATCCGCTAAGGATCGATTACTCGACATTAATCCTCATATAAACATTACAGTACATAATAATCTGTTTACATCTCAAAATGCTCTGGAATTAGCAGACCCTTATGATTTAATTATTGATGGTACCGACAATTTTCCGACTCGATACTTAGTTAATGATGTTTGTGTGTTACAAAACAAACCTAACGTATACGGTAGCATATTTCGCTTTGAGGGACAAGTTTCCGTCTTTTGGGCTGAACATGGTCCGTGTTATCGATGCCTTTTTCCTGAACCACCTCCCCCTGGTTTAGTACCTTCATGTGCAGAAGGCGGAGTTTTAGGTATATTGCCCGGAACAATAGGAACCATGCAGGCCACGGAAGCCATTAAATTAATCGTGGGTATAGGGGAACCACTAATTGGAAAACTGCTTCTTTATGACGCATTAGCTATGAGTGTTGACACAGTTAGACTAAAAAAGAGTCCGGACTGTGTAATTTGTAGTTCACAACCAACAATTACAGAACTCATAGATTACGAACAATTTTGTGGTATGCCATTACATGACCAAACAGATGAAGAAGGAGCAGGCGACGAATGGGATATTACTGTCTCACAATTAAACGACAAGTTTAATGCAGGAGACAAAATAAGACTCATTGATGTACGAGAAGACTTCGAATGGGATATAGTCCATTTGCCCCAGGCAGAATTAATTCCAATGGGTGATTTGCCTGGTAGATTAAGTGAATTTAATACTACTGATGAACATGTGATAATGTGTCGCACAGGTGGTCGCTCTGCACAAATGCTACAATTACTGGTCAGCGCCGGTATTACAAAAGTGAAAAACCTCAAGGGCGGTATACGAGCTTGGGCCACTGAAATAGATACTGAACTACCTATCTACTAGCAAGTATGATATATGATCAATCTACAGAGCGGGTGATCGGATTCGAACCGACGACATCCAGCTTGGGAAGCTGACGTTCTACCCCTGAACTACACCCGCAACATTTACATCATAGTCGTACCTACTGTCTTCTAAAAGCGCGTAGTCCACTATCAAAAATTGTAGATACAAACACAAACAAACATCCTAAAAACGTAATATACCAACCCAAGCCAATTTCCGGAATTGTGCCATACAAAGCTCCCACTGCTGGACGAATCAGCAACAATGCTCGCAATGCTCCATAACCAACTAAAGCAGTTGCGATACCCTGCAATAACTTCATCCACTGCCAATTCCTCCAACACCATACCGATATTGTGATTATCAGGGTAACACCTACCAGGGCAATCTGCGACTGAACAATCAAGTCAGTACGAAAGTATAAAATATCTGGATAACTCGGTATAAGCATCATTATTGCTAGACCAACAACAATCAACAACCATCGCCATAGTCCACCTTGAAGTGAAACTTCAAAAGTTAGAACAACTGCGAGAGATATTAAAGCTAGAAAATTCAATTGGCTGATTGCAATACTACCATCTTGTACTTGAGGTAGCAGCATTACCCACTCCGCCAAATCATAAGCACCCATAGTCAATGCAGCTGCACGATGAGGAATCCAAGGCAAAAAATAGCCTAACCACATCATTGTTAGACCTATCAGCTTTAGGTTTTGCTGCGAAAAATATTTTGACACGCTAATATGTAACATGTATCTGATATTCTATCATCTACTGAATCCTACACTAATTTGACATCATATCAGTTACTCACAACAATTTGTTGTCAGAAAAGACACTCTAAGATAGTAATGATTGTGGTCCCAATCCTGTTACAACCAGGCCAGCCAAATCAATTGCTTTAGTGACTGCATCTTGTGGCAAAATTCCATGCGACAAACCTGCTAAAGTAGCACCGCAGAATGTATCTCCAGCCCCTGTCGGATCAAACTCTTCTACTGACTTTGCAGGGATAACGTCAGACAAATCACCAGTCAAAACAATTGCACCGTTTCTCCCTAAAGTAACAAAAACTAGCTTTCCAGGGTCTACCACAATATTATCTATTGAACCAAATAATCCGGTAGCCTCATTCTCATTCATAAAAAAAATATCAGCTTCCTTAATCAATTTCAACACATCCTCGGGCTCATGCTGTACTACATACGAGTATGTGCCAGCCGAAATCAACTGAGCTCCGCGCGCCCGACATGCCTTAACAAAATGTAACTGGCGCTCAGCACTACTCAATGCTGCCAAATGTACTATCTTACATTCTGACAAATCGGATGGTAAATCTTCTGGATCAAGTTTAATCTCTGCGCCCCAATCTATTGAATTGAGTGTAGCCACATCATTACCATGATGTGTAATCTCAAGTTGTGGTAATTCATGTAATGATATTTGCGGCCCAAACCAATGTAAGTAACCATCTATTGTTTTCAACATATGAGGCATACTGGCGGGACGAGGTGCAAATAATTCTACTGAGGCCCCAACAAACTGAACAGCGATGGCAGTATACATTCCTGCCCCACCCACAGTACGAAAAGATTTGCCACCTATACGTAATCGGTCAATAGATACCACTCCGACCACAAGCACATCTGTGACTACAGAATTACGAATCATTTGTTCAGTGACCACACCACCCGAAGACCTTCCAGTGTCAGCCATGGAGCCACAACATCAATGATGTCGGTTTCTTTAGACAGAGTCTCAGCAAGCCCTCCAGTACCGACAACCTGCATATCTGAACCCAATTCAGTTCGAAAACACTCTACCATGTACTGGACCAGACCAACATATCCAAATAGTAAACCGGATTGGATCGCATGTTGAGTATTACGCCCAATGACGTTCGGCGGACGCACAATGTCAACCCGTGGCAATTTTGCTGCCCGATCGAATAAAGCATCCGCAGCTATTTCGATACCAGGAGCTATCGCGCCTCCCAAATATTCGCCAGTGTCAGAAATCGCATCAAAAGTAGTAGCTGTTCCAAAATCAACAATACAAGCTGGATATCCATATAGGGCTAGTACAGCAGCTGCATCAACAACTCTATCAGCACCAACCTGACGTGGATCATCACAACGAATTGAAACTCCAGTCTTTACACCAGCATCCACCACTAACGCATCTAAGCTCAGGTATTTCTTGAAACACTTCAACAATCCACTCGTTAATGTAGGGACAACTGAAGCTATAATGACTGCCTGAATATCATCCTTCTGCAAACCCGAATGATGGAAAAGTCCTAACATCTGGAGACCAAATTCATCACTAGTTCTATTAATGAGAGTAGCCATGCGCCATCGTGGACCAAGCTTTTCACCATTAAATACCCCTAGTGTAATATGTGTATTACCTATATCAACCGCTAGTAACATATCTCCATCCATATCATGAATCCTCCAGCACTATATTATCGATAAGAACAACTGATCCGATTTTGACAGCAATACTGCACAGAGCTCTGTCCGATACATAATGCAATTCTTTTAGACTGTTTATGTCTGAAACTGACACATATAGTAGTTTTGCAAACTTTTCTATACGTATAACATCTGTAATTAGTGTTCGTAATCTACTTGCATCAGTCTCTCCATTAGCAAAAGCTGTTTGAGCTTCAGATAGTGATTTATATAACACTATAGCAGCCTTGCGTTCATCTGGATTTAGGCGAGAGTTTCGTGATGACAATGCCAAACCATCTATATCGCGCACAGTCGGACATATTAACACATCAATTGCAAAACCAAGGTCAGCAACTAAACGCTTGATTATGCATGATTGCTGCGCATCTTTTTGGCCCAAATATAAACGGTCTGGTGCAAATGCTATTAGCAATTTTGTAACTATAGTGGCTACGCCACGCATGTGGCCAGGTCTACGAGCACCTTCCAAGTAACGGCTTAGTTTCTCAACCGTAACGTACGTCTGATATCCATCGGGATACATTTCTTTAACATCAGGAATCCAAACGATATCGACTTTTTCTGATTGTAGTATATCCAAGTCATTATCATGATTGCGGGGATAAATGTCCAAATCTTCTTCAGGACCAAATTGGATAGGATTGACAAATATACTAACTGCAACATTGTCATTCTGCATTCGCGCAGCCTTAACCAAAGACAAATGTCCTTCATGCAAGGAACCCATAGTAGGGACTAAACCAAGTGACCCTGACATATATTTTAGATTTGCTCTTAGTTCAGATAGAGAGGTCAATATATTCATATGGTTTGCCTCTAAGTGACGATCTAACCAACTTACACAATTTTTCATTTACGGGAACAGGAATGCCTAAGCTTTTACCAATTTTTGCAACGGCACAATTGATAAACTCTATTTCAGTGGGCGAGCCTCGAAGTACATCCTGAAGCATAGAAGAACGGTTTTCTGCGGTTAATGATGCCACATCTCGCACTTCTTCAGTTACATCATATGGGATTTTGATCCCTTTCGCCACTGCAACATTAGCAGTTTCATGTGCTGCTGCAATCATCAGCTGTTCTGATTCGGGATTAGACAATAGTTCACCATTTCGTACATGCAGAAGAGCAGTGATAGCATTAATGCCTGAGCTCACAGCAAGCTTGCCCCAAACCAAACCCTGTAAATCATCAGTTACAACTATGGGAAAACCAGCCATATTAAATGCTTTGATCAAGTTTTCTAATTGAATTTCTTTATATGTGTTTTTTCCCAAGTAGGTATTGCCACCGCCTGCATATCGTATATGTCCAGGGCCAAGAAGTTCTGCTCCTTGTGTTGTTACTCCAGCAACCACTCTTTCCACTCCTAAACATCTGGATAATTGCTCAAAGTTGCCTAAACCATTTTGTAAGGTAATAACAAGACCTTCATCATCAATTATTTCTAAGGCTGCGGACCCAGCTGCAATAGTTTGCCAACTTTTCACCAGTATCAGTACACAGTCAGCATTTGGAATTGTTGCCGATTTGAGATAAGCTTGCACCGGATACTTTTCGACATTACATGCATCGTCTATTCTAATACCCATGTCATTTATTGAGTCTATGCCACGTATCCATGAACCTAACATAAACACATCAGCATAACGACTGAGTCTAGCGCCGAAAAGACATGCTAGTGCTCCGGTTCCAATTATTGCTATACGCATTTACCAAGTCTTATCATCCGGAAAATTACAATCCGTTGTCATTTAAATTGTCCAATAGCAACCGCCATTCAACATCCGATATCGAACTTGAATGTTCTTGATCTGGAAATTTAGAATCCCTAACATCACAGATATATTGCTCAATAGCTTTTGTTATTACCTCGCGCAAATTAGCATATTGCTTCACGAATTTTGGAGTAAAGCTATCAAACAACCCTAGCAGATCATAGGTAACCAGTATCTGTCCATCACATCCTGGTCCAGCCCCAATGCCTACTGTAGGAATATTTAATCTCTCAGTAATCAACCTTGCAACACGCGTTGGCACTGATTCCAAAACAATAGCAAAGCAACCAGCTTCTTCTAATGCTAGCGCATCCTCCAACAGGGAGCGAGCCTTAGAAGCAGTATTACCTTGAACACCATAACCTCCAATTTTGTGAACGGATTGGGGCATAAGTCCAATATGCCCCATGACTGGAATACCGGCACGCACAATAGCTTTAACAGTGGCTGATATCTGCACACCCCCTTCGACTTTCACGCTATTCATTCCAGCTTCACTAAGAAAACGACCAGCATTTCTCACAGCTTCATGCACATCTACTTGATATGAAAGAAAAGGCATATCACCCACAAGAAATGAATGTTGAGCACCCCGAGCTACTGCTTTGCAATGATGAAGCATTTCTTCCATAGTTACTGAAAGAGTGGTTTCATACCCTAGCATAACGATACCGAGCGAATCTCCGACTAATATCAAGTCAACACCGCTTGCATCCAAAACCTTAGCGAGCGAATAATCATATGCGGTCAATGCAAATATTTGATTCCCAGATATTTTTTTATTTTGCAAGTCCTTAAGTGTTATTTTCTTCTTCGTCTTGGATAAACTCCTGACTGCACTCATTTCATTTCCTCCATCCTTACTAAAAAACAAAAGCCCTTCGCTGTGCGAAGGGCTGGAATAGTTAACCACCATCTAACAAAAACCAATGAGGTCGTCTAACATATGATTGCGTTTACCACCAATTTATAGTGGTATGTCTCAATTTTCATCCAACCGTCTCGCTCGAACATGATGCCAGCGGCATCCAAAGTATAATCGATTGAGCTGTTATTATCAACAATTGTATAATGAAGTATTAGTGAATTGCCAAACAGGAGCTTATATGACTGATCCACGAATCTCAAAACTTGCACATCTACTTGTTGATTACTCAACAGACGTTCAACATGATGATCAGGTGCTCATCTGGGCTCCAGGAACTACCACAAGCATGCCATTGTTGTTAGCTATTTACGAGAGAGTACTGGAACGCGGGGGGCATCCTCATATTGCTCCCTATCTGCGGGGAGCTGAAGATATATTCTTTGAACATGCAAAAAACCACCAGCTTGATTATGTCTCTCCGCTTTACAAGCTAGCAGTAGATACTTTTGATGTCATTATTCGTGTGGAGGGCATGAATAATACTCGTGAACTTTCTCAGATAGCACCTGCAAAACAAGTACGCCAGCGCCAAGCATATAAACAAATACAACAAACTTATCTAGAACGAGGAGACAAAGGTGATCTATCCTGGAACGTTACCCTGTTTCCTACTCATGCTCTTGCTCAAGAAGCAGATATGAGTCTACGTAGTTATCAAGAATTCGTATATGAAGCATGTCATGTAAATGGAGATATGAACCCCATCAAGCACTGGAAATCTGTAGAAACACAACAAAACCGTTTCATAGAGTGGCTACAAGGACATGACTTAGTAGAAGTCAAAGGAACTAATATTGATTTATCTTTCTCAATTAAAGATCGTTATTTCATTAATGCATGTGGAAAACACAATATGCCCGATGGCGAAATTTTTACAGGTCCAGTAGAAACATCAGTCAATGGACATGTGCATTTTACCTATCCTGTTACTGTAGGTGGCCGCGAAATCGATAATATTGAGTTGAAATTTAGTGAAGGCAAGGTGGTAGTAGCCCATGCATCAAAAAATGAAGACTACTTAATACAAATGTTAGACACTGACATGGGAGCCCGCTATTTAGGCGAATGGGCCATTGGAACAAATTATGGAATCAACCACCATACCAAGCAGATATTATTTGATGAAAAAATGGGCGGAACAATTCATATGGCTATCGGCTCCGGATATCCATTGACCGGCAGCAAAAATGTGAGTGCTATACATTGGGATATGATATGTGACATGAAAGAAGATGGGGAAATCAAGGTAGATGGAGAATTAATTTACAAATCAGGTAAATTTTTGATCTAATATTTCAGTGGTTACAAGTCAATTGTTTGTTACGTCGGGAGAAATTATACGCGCTCTTTGGGTAAACAACACACCCACCAAGACGGCAGCAGCACCTACAATCTGCATATGGTCTAATCGCTCTTGCAACAGATAATGTGCTAGAACAGCAGCAATTACAGGCTGACCCAACAATATTGGGGCAACAATGGCTGCTGGCAATTTACCGAGAGCATACGTAATAGCCAACCAACCACCAACTTGCATCACCAAACCCAACACTACAAATATAATGTAAGTTGACACACTGTATCCAGTGAAGGAATGGCCAAACATTAATGCTATCAATCCCAAAGTACACGATGCACTAGCTACCACTATCCAAAAGAAAGATATAGTATCCATGTGATAACGTACTTTCTGTCCGATAAGAAAGAATAAAGCATAGAAAAGACCGCCTATTAGACCATAAAGAGATCCAGTACCTGACTCTAAAGATTGACGCCAGTCTACTTCCAAAATCAATGCTGCACCTAGTATTGCCAATACAAGTCCCAACCAAAACTGTTTACTCAGGTACTCCTTAAAAACCAACATAGCACCCAATCCAACCCAGATAGGCGCAGTATTCACTAAAAAAGTTGGGTTGGACGCACCAGCCATAGTAACTCCAGTTGACCACAATGCATTGTCTAATGCAAATGCAATTCCTGCAAAGACTGCAAGCAAAATGTTTTGCGTATTTGTTGAGGTCGGGTTTCTACGTTTACGATAAAAGGGTATAAATAGCACTATCGTTGCAATCAAAATACGATAAAAAGAGGTAATTACTCCTGAAGCATCTGACCATGCTGTCAGCAATGGTGACCAAGATATGATCATCACACCAAAAGTAAGTATAAGATATGGATTATATTTGTTGAAGTTCATTCTATGTTCTGTCAGACTGATAGCAATACATTTTTATGTTGTAAGACTGTACATTAAGTACATATGGTACCTATCTGTGATCTTTATCCATTAATTAACTACTCTGATTATCATATGATTTAGTGATCTGCTGCTTGCCTTGCTTTTGCACTACAAAAACACCAAAAAGAACTGCTGCACTACCGAGATACTGGCTAAACTTGAGATGCTCATCTAAAAATAGGTGTGCAAGTACACCAGTAACTACTGCTTGCATTAGCAGTATTGGTGCCACCGTGGATGCTGACAGTTTTCCTAAAGCGTAAGTTACACATAACCATCCACCAACTTGGATCACAGCGCCATAGACAACAAAAATCATATAAGTTAGCATTGAGTAGCCACTAAGTGATTGTCCAAACAATATCGCAACCAGACCTGTCGTACAACCTGCACTTGCAAAAGCAATGCAAAGAAAAGAAAATGGGTCGACATTTTCACGAGACTTCTGACTCAATAGAAAGAAAGCGGCATAAAACACACCAGCTAGGAGACCATAGAAAGATCCAATACTTTGTGTAACATTACGCAATTGATCTACACCCATCAACATCACCGCACCAATCATCGCCAATGTCAGTCCAAACCAAAACCCCATTCTTAGCTGCTCCCGGAAAAACAACATAGCCCCTAATCCAACCCAGACAGGAGCAGTATTGGCCAATACGGTGGGAATAGTAGCTCCAATTAAATTAACTCCAACAGCATGTAATCCAACGTCTATACCATAGAATACTCCAGCCCATATTGCCAAGCGCATATTGCTGCTACCTAGAGCCATATTGTCTCTACCAAGAAGCCAGTTAGACAGTATGAATAACACTAACGCTGCTATAGAATTACGATAAAATGAAGTCACTAACCCAGGTGCATTAGCCCAACGAATAAGCAGAGCCCCCCATGAAAGAACAAACAAACCAAATGCTAGTGCAAGATAAGGGTTAACGTTTCTGTAATTGTACATGTTCAGTAATATTCATTTATCTCCACTCTATATCAGCGGAAACCACGAACATGTCTGGTCGATTTATCTCTACCCATATCACAGCCTTTCTCAGTACACCCTCTACTACAGTCCGATTATTGCTTACTGCCACCAGAGATATCTGAGCCGACTGCCACAAATCATTATGAGATGTCTCAGAGACTGCAAGATTGAATTCGCGTCTTAATCTAGCAAGCAGAGATTTGATTTGACTACGTTTCTGCTTGAGCGATCTTACATTTGAAAGTCGCAATTCCAATACACAGGCACCAACAATCATTACTTTACATATTGTTAGGCAGTTAAGAGATCACGCATATGACGGGATCCACTAGTCCATGCTACATCAGCATATTTATCTGCAATTAATAAATTGGCGTTTTGTTTTTCGGTAACGCTCAGATCTTCATTGGAAAAATTAATATCAAGAGCTTGTGCAAATCCTCTCTCGAATGCAGTTGCAACTTGTTCCCAGCTAGCTTGATATCCCATGACATCGGCGAGCACAATCGCCTGCTCACGTACACGTAATATGGCACTTGCACGATTGCTTTCCGACCTAAATATTAGCGTGTCGCATATACTAGCAATGTCTCCTTTTAACGGCAGTGAACCATGTTGTAATACTCCTCGACCACTACGCATCTGAGCACTCCCCAGCAACTTACGTCCATTAGCGCTTATTTCATAATGAGATCGATGCTCAAAACAAACAGCTCCTTGCGCTTCTATTGGTGGTACTCCTCCACTATTGTCTACCACTACACCTAGTTCTGTT
Organism: Anaerolineales bacterium UBA3001; assembly: GCA_002346435.1. Taxonomy (GTDB): domain Bacteria; phylum Chloroflexota; class Anaerolineae; order Anaerolineales; family UBA11657; genus UBA11657. Next base: position 15,358 of record DDZT01000119.1, on the reverse strand, counting down.
AGGCTAGCCAAAATACCATTGCTAATTCTTCTATATGTTGGCAATACTCCACCCGATGCTATTGGATCTTCTTTGGGTAAACATACAGAATACGTAAATTCATTAAGATGTAGAATTGATCGTCCGCCCGTAGGTCTCCGAACTAAATCATATCCTAAAGATTGTAAACGTGTTTTATCTACGTCACTATCGGATTGGGCGCGACCTATAGATATACAAGCGGGGTTCCATGAATAGAGACGTAGAGTTGGAAGGGATTGCCCCTGTGATACTGACATTAAAATAGACTCATCAATGGCCATATTAGTATGACCATCACTAGGACCAGAATAAATTATTCGCCAGCATTTACCCACAATAACCGTG
>DDZT01000119.1:0-14665 GCA_002346435.1 Anaerolineales bacterium UBA3001 | reverse complement strand
ATTGATTGATCGATCGATTGATAGACAGACAATCTCAAAAAAATTGCTTCATTTTCTACAAAGCAAAACCAACTTTGTCACACAAAGACTAATTTATACATTGTCCAAGACAAAGGAGAACAACAAAAGCGGATCAATAATTTGGCTAATAATCCAGACGCAATTACATCATTTCAGCCATCAAGCTTTCAGATTGGGATTTGCTTATTCCTAAAGGACGATATGCTAATGGTCCACCTTCATGCAAAATAGGTTCAAGATCATGTAATGCAGGTAAATCTTTCTTCCAGAACAATCCTATTGGAATCTCATCACCCCATTCATAACCCTTATCAAGAGCCGCATGAAAATCAGTCGGGTCATGATTTTCGTCTTCCAACTTCCTGACTCTGCTCTTAAACCATTTGTATGTATTGTCCTTATTATATGTAACACAAGGACTGAAAACATCAACAATAGAAAAACCTTTATGAACAATAGCTTGTTTTAGAATGTCAACCAAATGGGCCTGCTGCCCACTAAAAGCACGTGCTACAAAAGTTGCACCACCAACCATTGCTAATGGTATAGGATTGATTGGGTTTTCTATATTGCCCTCAGGTGTACTTTTAGTCTGCATACCTAAACGACTAGTTGGCGAAGTCTGTCCTGTTGTCAATCCATATATTTGATTATCCATAACAATATAAGTTAGATCAACATTTCTACGCATTGTATGCATCAGATGGTTCCCACCTATACCAAACCCATCTCCATCACCGCCAGTTACCATAACAGTCATCTCATGATTAGCCATCTTCATACCAGTAGCTACTGCTAAAGCACGACCATGCAAAGTATGCATACCATATGTATTTATGAATCCCGGTAAATTTGAGGAACATCCGATACCACTAATAGTTATTACTTCATGAGGCTGCTTATCTAATTCAGATAAAGCTTTTTGCATTGCTGTAAGCACACCAAAGTCCCCACAACCCGGACACCAATCTGGATCAATTTTGCCCTTGTATGAGTCTCGAGTTACCTCCACATTAGATAGTGGAATAGTATCAAGAGAAATGGCGTTATTCACTATGGATTTATTATCTACTGAAGTGGCTGTTATAGTCATATTATATACTCTCTCTCTTATACATGTTTTTATACCATCATTTCATGTGTGGGAACGTACAGATTGGTTTCCCCACCCAAAATTAACTTGACACCGTCAACTATATGATGAGGCATAAAAGGCTCTCCATCATATTTTCTTATATGAGCATCAGCTTTGATGCCGGTTTCTGAACGCAAATAACGTGCAAACTGCCCACTATAGTTATTTTCAACAATGATTATTTTATTCGCTTCCTTCAAAATCGACGACACCTGATCTACATGAAAAGGCACAATCCATTTGATATGCAATTGGTTAACATCGATTTCTTCTTCGGATGCCAACTTTTCCATTGCTTCCAAATTTACACCCCACGTAGAACCAAACCCCACCAAGGTTGCCGAAGCATCACCCAGTCCAACTAACTTAGGTGGCTCAATTAATTTTAGAGCAGTCTCCATTTTCCTGGCACGCTTCTCAACCATCATCCTCCGCTTATGCGGATTAGTAAATTCATCACTAATCAAAGTACCATCTTCATCATGTTCATCAGAAGCTGCCACATGAATATGTCCAGGCACACCAGGGACAGCACGTGGGGAAATACCAGTTTCCGTATTAGCATATCGCAAATATGCGTTATCGTTATAACCCCCATATGGATTATCATCCGCACTACCATTCGGGAAAATCATCTCTCCCCTATCTATTGTAGGCTGCCAATTTAACGCATCAGGATCGACAGTTGCAGTACCCTCAGAAATTAACAAGTCTGATAATACTAGACCCGGACATTGATAACGATCTGTAAGATTAAACAATTCCGGTATTGTATTAAATAACTCAGTTTGCGAATTAGGAGCAACTACAAATTTTGGATAATCTCCTTGTCCAGCTCCCAATATCTGCCAAAGATCTCCTTGTTCAGTCTTTGTAGGCACTCCTGTTGCTGGACCTGCCCTCTGAACATCAATACATACGATAGGTGTTTCAAGCATTCCTGACATTCCGATTGCTTCTGTCATTAGAGCGAAACCACCTCCGGAAGTTGCGGTCATCGCTCGACATCCAGCATGCGCAGCTCCAACTACCATATTCATTACACCTATCTCGTCTTCTACCTGTCTTACCATCACACCATGCTCTCGAGCATGTTTAGCAATGTACATCAAAACTCCAGTGGATGGGCTCATTGGATAAGCTGCATAAAATTTAACGCCCGCAGCAAGAGCACCCATACCAGCTGCTTCATTGCCAGTGACCACAGCTAGACCCTTTGATAATCTAGGCGCTTTAAATGGAAATGGCTTGAAATTATTAGCAGCATATTCATACCCTCTATTTGCAATTTCACGATTAGATGCAACAACTTCTTCACCTTTTCTTGCAAAAATCCGTTCCAATGCATCTTCCAAATCATCAAATTCAATGCCAAGCATATTTAGGACCACAGCAACAGCTACTGTATTTGCAGCTAGTTTGTTCCCAACAATCAACTCTTTAATCGGTAATGGGCAGAGCTGTACTCCTTCAGGTGTGTCCTCGGGAGTGATCTTTGCTTCGTCATAGATTACAGACGAACCCGCTGGCATTACACTAAGATGTCTATCCATAGTATCCTGATTCAATGACACCATTACATCTAGCGAGTCGCCCATAGTCCTAACCGGACCATCACTAGCACGTATTGTCAAGAAAGTATGTCCCCCTCGTATTAAGGACTGATAGGCATTATATGCATTTAAATTCAACCCCCTCCTAGCAAAAATTCTCGCAAGAATATTACCTGGAGTCGCAATTCCTTGACCAGCTGCACCGCCAATACCAACAGCAAAATCAACTAACGTCTCGTTGTCTGTATTGGCATCCTGTTTATTTGTCATGCAATCCTCATCCTCCGCGACCAATGTTTATGGAAGCAAAATATAGTTAATTAAGATATTTCCGTAATTTGATACTATGAATTATACCAATTAACTATGTATTAAGTTGTATGGCGAAACTCTTATGATAAAACTCTTATACTTAAACAAACAATCGCGATGTATAATCGCATCAATGTACAAAATGACGTTGTTATTTCGACAGCCCGATGATCCTGACCACTTTGAAGACCAATGGTCGCAAACATTTATTCCATTTGCAGAACAGATGCCAGGATTAAAACGTATCACAGTATGCCATGTAGAAGGAGAACCAAGTGGACAATCAGATTATTACAGGATACACGAATTCCAGTTCGCTGACAAAACTGCTTTAGATCATGCACTTAATTCAGACAAAGGCATACGTGCAGGCAAAGCTCTGATGGGTTTTGCTGGCGATATCACCACTATACTTTTCTCTGAAGCTTTTGAGGAAAATCGCAACATAGATTAAGTCCAAGGAATAAAAACAAGACATGATACCCTACGAGATCGACAGGAGTAAAGAATGGGAAAACTAATCGCATTACTATTTTTTGTCATGTGGACAGTACAATTGATTACTAGAGCAGCCAATTATTTCATACAATGGCAGCGCGATAGGTCCTCTGGGACAAATGAAGAAAGCTGGAAAATTATAGAACCTGCTCAACGCGACGATGGAACACCTGTAAAAGCAGCGCTATCACAAATCGAAAAAGCTCGACGAGTATTTAACGGAAGTGCTAATGGAAAGAATAGTAGGGAAACCGGCGAATTAGAAACAAATTTTCGACATTTAGGATTGAAAATCCTAATAGGTATCACAGCAATTGCATTACTAGTAACAATACCTATACTTATTGTCGCTTTGAGATAAAGCTCAATCAGTAAGATGTAAATTTGTGCATTGAGACGTTTCAATTTCATGTTAGAGGAAACAAAGTGTCTGAATCAGAAAAAATTACTATAGTAGAGGGACCTACCCCTGATTTCGAACCAAATAGCGAACCCTGTATACTGGCAATGTCAGAAGGGCCAGAAATACCATATACTACTCGTTGTATTCTACGCACACTTAATGGTGGTGACTTACTAAATCGATGTCGTACGGCATGGCAACAAGGTCGTTCTGCATATCTCGAATTTACTAATTTGGCTGGGATCCCAGAAGAAGCTCTAATACTAGCTGCTCGCCTGGGTCAAGTTGCAGAAGGCGAAACCCTTAATTTATGGCTAAGACTTGAAAACTGGCCTAATGACCTATCTGACTCTGATGATTACCTGGATGTAGAACCAGATTGACACACAATCATTAATAGCTACATCTGATTAGTGGCAGATATCCACTAATCAGTCTAGTGTGCGCATCTTTTCCTCGAAGTCCAACAAAGAAACCCTAGCTGTTGCGTCAATTGATATAGGAGTAATTGATACTACTTTTTCTTTAGTAATAGCACAAATATCAGAATCTGATTCAGCATCTTCGTGATCGTCAGCTCGTTTATATTGAATAAGATCAGGGTTGCTTAGATTTGTTGGTACAAAGTACTGCTTGCGAGATTGACTTGTAATCTTCCATGCAGTATTTGCGTTGGCATTCATAGGTACATTAATATTAAGTAAGTCGACATCATTTGTACTGTCTAGGTCTAACAATCTTTTTGCAAACTTCCTAGTAAAATGTATTGCACCGGAAAAATCTACATCCAATCTATGATTAATATGACTGTTCATATCAGTTTGTAATGAAACAGCTAGTGCAGGTATCCCATAACTAGCTGCTTCCCACGCAGCCCCTACAGTACCTGAAATGGTCAAATCAGCGCCTAGATTTTCACCGTAATTTATCCCAGAGACAACCAAATCAGGCATCCGATCACTAACAACAAAAAGACCGCGTTGGACAACCTGTGCTGGTGAACCACCAATAGAGTAAAAATCACAACTAGCACCATCAATCATTTTTGAAACACGCTCGATCTTACCATCTGCATTTTTAGGCATACTTCTACCAGAACCACTCTGCTGCTCTCGAGGAGCAGCAACAAGCACCCTACCCAAAGATACAAGAGCAACAGCTGCTGCTACTAAACCTGGCGAACTGACACCATCATCATTGGTCAATATAATTAATCTTTCATTATTATTCATAATAGAATGTTACCAGTCTAGCTCCTTAATGAAAACCCTTATAATATTGCATGCTAAGTAATTATATAAATGAGCAACTCACAATATCATCAACCACAAGGATAGAATATACTATGACTAGCCATAAGACAGTTATCACCACTAATGATGCTCCATTTGCGATCGGACCATACTCACAGGCTATAACAAATGGTCAATTAATATTTACTGCTGGTCAAATAGCTATTGACCCTAAGACCGGTGCTATAGTGCCAGGAAACATTGAAGAACAAACCCATCAAGTGATTCGAAACATAGAAGCAATTCTTAGGGCGATAGATGTCGACCTAGAAGCAGTCATGAAAACTACCGTTTTTATGACGAATTTATCTGATTTCAAGAGAATGAACAAAGTTTATGAACAATATTTTGCAGACAATCCACCTGCACGTAGTGCTCTAGAAGTTACTGCTTTACCACTGGGTGCACAGATAGAAATTGAATGCATAGCAATCAAGTAATGAGTTCTGTTGCGAAACTTGTCAGACAAATTTGCTCAGGTATAATTGATTAGTTACGGGCGGTTAGCTCAGCTGGTTAGAGCGTTGCGTTGACATCGCAAAGGTCGTTGGTTCGAGTCCAATACCGCCCACTTAAGCATGTGTGTAATGACATAATATATGTAAGAAATTGCAGCTAAATTAACACTTTCAAGCAATGAATTTGCGATCTCCATTGTGACTTACTGTCAAATATTTAGCTAATTATAGTTGTAGTCGTATGTGCTTGATATCATTGTGATGCCAAATAAGCTAATCTAATTCAAATTCGGAAATTTACTATTCCATGAATAATCAAACCAAAGAAACATACCAGACCAGTCAACTATATCGTCTGCGACATTCGACTGCACACATTTTAGCTCAAGCAGTTATGGAAATGTTCCCTGGTGAGGCACAAATAGCTATAGGACCCCCTATTGAAAATGGTTTTTATTATGATTTCGATTTACCTAGGGCACTTACTCTTGATGACTTGCCAATTCTTGAAAAACGTATGCATGAGATTATCGATGGTAAACACAAATTCATTAAATCTGAGCCGAACCTTGAACAAGCACGCAAAGAGTTTGCACATCAGAAATACAAATTAGAATTAATTGAAACCATTGCAAAACCTGACAAATCGAAAGCTGATTCTGTAAAACATGAACCAGATGCAATCTCATTCTATACTCATGATACCTTCACAGACCTATGCCGCGGACCACACTTGGAACACACAGGTGAAATTAATCCAAAAGCTGTAAAGTTGTTAAGTGTTGCGGGCGCATACTGGCGCGGCGATTCAAACAAAACCATGCTTCAACGCATTTATGGAACCGCTTGGAATACGCCTAAAGAGCTTAGAAAATACCTGTGGACCATAGAAGAAGCTAAAAAACGCGACCACCGCAAACTAGGCACGCAATTGGGTCTTTTTCACTTTTCTAACGACATAGGACCTGGGCTACCTCTATTTACACCAGCAGGCGAAACAGTAAGACATCTGATGGAATCCTACGTGCGTGATGTACAAAGTAAATATGGCTATCAGCATGTATGGACAGGACACGTGGTCAAAGAAGACCTATATAAGAAATCAGGACATTATGAGAACTACCGGGATGCTATGTTCCCAGCAATGATTGACGAAAACGTTAAATTCCGACTCAAACCTATGAATTGTCCAAGTCATATGAGTTTGTTCAAAGAAATGGGCAAACATTCATACCGTGATTTACCGATCCGATTTGCGGAATTTGCTACTCTTTACCGCTATGAAAAATCAGGAGAACTCACTGGTCTTACAAGAGTACGTTCATTGACACAGGATGACTGTCACATTTTCTGTACACCAGATCAAATACAGGACGAATTTGCATTGGCATTAGATCTCATACAAGAAGTACTAAAAAGATATCGCTTCACAGATTATCGCGTACGTCTATCCCTGCGCGATAATACCGGAAAATATGTACAGGATGACGAAAAATGGAAAATCGCACAGTCTGCACTAAAAAACGCCTTGGATGTTTCCGGACTTGATTATTATAGTGAAACTGGAGAGGCAGCTTTTTATGGTCCAAAAGCTGATTTTATGGCTCGTGACGTATTGGGACGAGAATGGCAACTATCTACCATCCAAGTGGACTTTATCCAGCCATCTAAACTAGGTCTTACGTATCATGGTGAAGACGGACAGGAACACACTCCAGTCGTTTTACACCGTGCAGTAACTGGTAGCACAGAGCGCTTTCTTGGCGTATTGATAGAACAATATGCAGGTGCATTTCCTGTATGGTTAGCACCAGTTCAAGCAGTGATAATCCCAATAACGGATAGAAATCTCGAATACTGTCATAAGCTAAGCACTACCCTGCAAAATGTAGGACTAAGAGTTAATATCGACGCAGGCAATGATCGTATGAACTCAAAAATACGAAAAGCGCAAGTACAAAAAGTACCCTATATGCTAGTCATAGGTGATAAGGAAGAGCAAAGCAATTCAGTATCAGTGCGGTCAAGATCTGGAAAAAATACAACAGTACAGTCTGTGGATGAGTTCCTATCATTAATTGAAGAAAGTATTTCTTCAGGAGAATAAGAGATAATATAATTTGTTAGGGTGTGGGCCACATCATAACTTCCACTTGTGTTAGAGCTTCGTTAGAAATCATTAGAATACCTTGACTGAGTACGAATGCAGTATTATCATCACAGTATTATTTAGCACTCGTTGTAAAGGAGTGCTAATGACATAACAGACTAAATATAGACCACTAGGAGGCAATAAAAAGATGTCACTTAATCTAAAGCCGCTAGGCGAACGCCTAATCGTAGAGCCGATAGAACAAGAAGAAACTACGGCCGGCGGCATAGTACTGCCTGAAACAGCAAAAGAAAAACCTCAAAAAGGTAAAGTGGTTGCTGTCGGGCCTGGAGCACGAGACGAAAGCGGAAATCGCATAGATATGGATGTATCTGCTGACGATGAAGTACTGTTTGCAAAATATGCTGGTACAGAGATAAAGATTGAAGGCAAGAAATTGCTTATATTAAAAGAAAGTGATGTTCTGGCAATTGTAACCGGATAATATTAATAACTAGAAAAAGAGGAAAGGACTAAAATCATGGCAGCAAAACAAATAGTTTTTGAGGAAGATGCCCGCCGTGCGCTTAAGGCAGGCATAGATCAGCTGGCCAATGCGGTGTCAACCACCCTAGGACCTAAAGGGCGCAACGTAGCATTAGACAAAAAATTTGGTGCTCCTACAGTTACCCATGACGGTGTAACTGTAGCTAAAGACATAGAACTTGAAGACCCTTATGAGAACATGGGGGCTCAACTGCTTTCACAGGCAGCAACTAAAACGAACGATATAGCCGGTGATGGCACTACTACATCAACTGTACTTGCTCAGGCAATGGTACATGAAGGCCTTAAGATGGCGGCCGCCGGAGTCAATCCTATGCTTCTAAAACGAGGTATTGAAGCTGCAACTCAGGCAGTGGTAGAAAGTATTCAGTCACAATCACAGCAGATAAACACCAAGGAAGAAATTGCTTCAGTAGCAGGAATTTCAGCAGCAGATGAAGAAATAGGCGGATTGATTGCTGAGGTAATGGATAAAGTAGGTAAAGATGGTGTAATTACTGTTGAAGAATCAAAAGGACTTGAATTTGAAACCGAATATGTAGATGGTATGCAATTTGATCGCGGATACATATCACCATATTTTGTCACAAGTCCAGAGTCTATGGAATCTGCAATTGATGACCCATACGTACTGATTCACGACAAGAAAATATCGGCAGCACAGGACTTAGTACCATTACTAGAAAAATTGGTGCAGCTTGGCAAGCGTGACCTAGTCATCATCGCAGAAGATATCGAAGGTGAAGCTCTTGCTACTTTAGTGCTCAACAAAATGAGAGGTATGCTGAACGTTTTAGCATTAAAAGCTCCAGGCTTTGGCGACAGACGTAAGGCAATGCTACAAGATATTGCTGTTCTCACTGGTGGAACTGTTATTACTGAAGAACTTGGACGTAAACTAGAAAGCACAACCGTTGCTGATCTGGGTCAAGCAGGTAAAATAATCTCTACTAAGGATGATACTACAGTAATAGATGGTAAAGGCGATGAGAAAAAAATCAAGGGACGTATAGAAGAAATAAAGGTCGAAATAGACAAGAGCACCTCCGACTATGACAGAGAAAAACTGCAAGAACGTCTAGCGAAACTAAGTGGTGGTGTAGCTGTAATACGTGTAGGTGCCGCTACTGAGGTAGAGCTCAAAGAAAAGAAACACCGTGTTGAGGATGCTCTATCAGCAACTCGCGCAGCAGTTGAAGAAGGAATTGTTGCAGGCGGTGGAGTAACTCTAATGAATGCGGTGTCTGCACTAGAAAACGTATCGTTAGGTAATGATGATGCTCAACGTGGCGTAGATGTTCTAGAGAAAGCATTAGAAAAACCTATGCGCAAAATAGCAGCGAATGCTGGGCAAGATGGATCTGTAATCATCAGCAATGTGCGCCGCGCGCAAGAGGAAAAGAAAAATTCTGCAATTGGATACAATGTTATCTCAGAAGATTATGTTGATATGGTATCTGAAGGGATTATTGATCCAGCTAAAGTCACTAGAGGTGCACTCGAAAATGCTGCCTCAATAGCAGCAATGATACTGACTACAGAAGCACTGATAACTGAAAAACCAGAGGCGGAAGGACCTCCAATGCCAGCAGCCCCAGACATGGGTGGCATGGGCGGAATGATGTAAATCTTCTTCTACCTTTTGTAAGTGTAGATATAAAAAACCTCCCTGATCAGGGAGGTTTTTTTTTGCCTTCCTATCGATACTATAGTTATTCCCATCGAGACTGAAAATCAAGCATAAAACCCTGTAAAGCATGTACACTTTCTAGCGTCACAGCATTATAAATAGAAGCCCTTAGACCCCCAATAGAACGGTGTCCTTTAAGATTGTATAGTCCACTGTCATACGCTTCCGTCACAAATTTTTCTTCCAAGGTTTTATCCTCAATCCTCCATGTCACATTCATTACTGATCTACTGTCTTCATAGGCATGACCTATATAAAACCCAGTACTATTATCAATAGTACTATAAAGAAGATCTGCTTTCTCTTGGTTTATATCGCTCATTTTAGCCAATCCTCCCACGTCTTCAAGCAGCCATTCAGTTACAAGATTAGCCATATAAATAGAGAAAACAGGTGGTGTATTGTAGCTGGAATCTTTAGCTACGTGCACCCTATAATCCAGCATGGAGTGCAAACCATCGGGAATACGCTCAAGCATATCCTCACGAATAATGACCACTGTCACTCCAGCAGGCCCAACATTTTTCTGCACACCTGCATACATAAGACCATAATTAGTTACAGATACCGGTCTTGATAGAAAATCAGATGACATGTCGCATATCAAAGGTACTCCAAATGTAGGTTCCGACTGCAACTGTATTCCCTGAATAGTCTCATTAGATGTGATATGCACATATGCACCGCTTGATATAGGCTTAATTTCATTGAAGGATGGCATACGACTGAATTGTTCACTTGTGCCGTCCCACAATCTACAAACATCTCCTTCCCTAATAGCTTGTTCTATAGCTTTCTCCCCCCATGTTCCTCCCACCATGTAATAAGCAGTTTCACCTGAATTACGAAGAAAATTCATGGGCACCATGGAAAATTGAAGACTAGCACCACCTGATAAAAAGAGGATATGATAATTGTTTGGTATGTCTAAAAGACTGCGAAGGTTTTTCTGAGTAGTTTGGATAATCTCGTTAAATATGTCTGATCGATGACTAATTTCCAAAACTGACATACCTATATTAGGCAATTCTATTAACTCTTGCTTAGCTCGCATTAAAACCGGGAGCGGGAGAGCGCCAGGACCAGCAGAAAAATTATGTACTCGGTTTTGATTCACAACAAGTCAGTTCCTATGCAAATTTTATTCTACAATACAACTTCCCGTTTAAATTCCCTACAAGCAAAATGTAGCGAAACCAATTACAATTATGCTATACTCTCGTCCATACCTTCTACAAACAGCATCAAGTATACAAGGAATTGAACCATATCTATGAAGAATAACGAACTATATTTACCCGAATCTGCTATGGCAATAATGGCTCATCCCGATGACATTGAATTTGCCTGTGCAGGAACACTAGCAAGATGGGCACAGTCCGGTTCAAGAATTTGTTATGTTATTTGTACTAGCGGTGATGCAGGAATAGCTTCTTCTGGTATGACCAGACAAGAAGCAGCTGCGATCCGCGAGAGTGAACAAAGACAAGCAGCAGACATTGTTGGAGCAACTGACGTGGTTTTCCTGCGTGAACCAGATGGGATGTTGCAGCCTACAATGGAACTAAGGAAAAAGATTGTGAGAGAAATACGTAGATTTAGACCAGAGGTAATTGTCTGTGGAGACCCCAACCTAGTTTGGGCCGGAGAAAGCTATATCAATCACCCTGACCATCGTGCCGCAGCTATGGCAGCTGTAGATGCAATCTTTCCAGCCGCAGGACAACCCAATATGTTCGAAGAATTATCAAAGGAGAACATTACTGCCTTTAAACCACGTAAGGTATATGCTAGTGGAACAACAATTGACGATCAATTAGTATTATCAATTGACGAAACTATGGAAATAAAACTTAAAGCTTTGTTAGCACATAAGAGTCAGTTCCAAGGCAAGGATCCAAGCGATTCAGTAAGAGAGAGAGCTGAAAAACTAGCTGAAGGACACAATATGATGTATGCCGAAAGCTTTAGAGTCACTATCCTTGAAAACGATGAGCTCTGGGAGAAATATCAGGGAGACGCAGTCGATCGCCATCCTGGTGCATGAAGTAGCATGTCAGTTGTAAACTCAGTACGCAATATAAACAATCGAATATTATGTACTTTTTTGACATTAGTATTGTTGCAAATAAGTGGCTTACTTACTGCATGTAATTCAGAAGATACAGACAACTTAAATCTACCGACTCCATTACCTGCTTCTGATCGTACAGAACTACATTTGCGTACATATGACGCATTTTGGACAAAACTTGAGCCTAATTATATATTTGTTGGAAGTACAGATTTTGACTGGAAACTAATGCCCATACAAACACGTAGGCAAGTGAGTTCTGGGATGACAGATGAAGAATTCGATGGTCTTATTGATTCGTTTATAGATCTGTTTCCTGACGACACAGTAATATATCGAAACCGAGTGGAGCGAATAAATGCAGACCTTAAAGCAACACTTTCTTACGAAGGTATTGGCGCCTACATATCAGTCATCAATGAACCTACCCCTCACATAGTGCTACTATCTGTTATTACATCGTCGCCAGCAGAAAAAGCAGGTCTGCGTGCTCATGATTCGATTTACTATGTAGATGGCAAACCAGTGACAGAAGAAGAAGGGATAACAGTCGTAGATCGGATAAGAGGGCCTGCCGGAAGCATTGTGACTCTTCAGGTTATTAGTCCTAATGGTAGCGAACGAACGGTAGAAGTAACTCGGGAAAGACTGCAAGCTACTGATATGCTTCGCTATACCTATTTGCCAATTGCAAAGGCAGGATTAATCCGTATACCAATGGGTGGTAATGCAAATATTATGAGTGACATGCTTACGTCTATAGATACTCTCATAGAAAAAAATGGCATGGAAAACCTAGTCATAGACATGCGAGTTGCTCATTCTAATGATGATTGGCCTTTAGAAAGTATGTTAAGTCTCTTTACCGAGGGAGACATGGGAACAATATATACTCGCTACGACAACTATGCTTTAACTGTAGATCCACAAAATGTGTCAGGCTCTCAAACTATTCCGTTAGTATTATTAGTTGGACCAGACACTCAAGGAGCTTCAGAGATTTTTGCAGCTGCCCTACAGGATAAAGGTCGCGCCACCGTAATTGGGCAACCAACCTCAGGGTATGTTTTTGATTTTGACCATTTCATTTTGCCTGATGGAGGTGAAGTATTTTTTGGAAACTCATCCTACGTGAGCCCATTAGGAAGAGATATCGGAGTACTCGGTGTAATGCCTGACGTGCTTGTACAATCAAGTTGGGACCAAGTAAGTGATGAAGATAATTTCAAGTATGATTCAGTAGTGACACGTGCTAAACTTGAATTCACACAATAGGATTTGTATTTGTCTATAGCCACCATACTTGCTGGTTGACACTAAGGGATCTCCACTATTCCAAGTTCAACCTTATCATACATGCTTTGTGCACCTGCTGCAGTTAAACGCTCCATACTATCCAGCTGATACCAGCCAACCTCTATATAATAACTGCCTGAAGGTAAATCTAGCCCAAGTGGCAGTGCTACTTTGTCAATTACAGTCTCACCATCAATCCACTTTGAAGTGGGATATGTTCCACCGAGTGGCTGACTGTCTATCTGAGACCATAGCTGACCCTTATTGTCTACAAGATGAACAAACAAGGTGTAGTCGCGATCCATGTTTTTGAGTGATTGCCACGCCAATGACACCGACAATGTATCCGTACCATCTTGGCCAATTTCCCCTAAACCAAAACTATTTAGCAATATCAAATCTCCGAACTTGACATCCATCACCTTCTGAGCAATAACTTCACCCTGAACGAACAAATCGAGACTGCCATCAATATAATCACCGTGATACGAGCGAAAAGCAGTTTGGTGCAGCCATCCTTCTAACATATAGTCGGGATCATAACCAGCTGTATCACCATACATAACGAGCCATATCCTCTGGTGATCAGAACTAATTTGCTTTAGTAACGGCTGCATCTCAGAATCATTCCATGGAGGCATATTGTATGATTTCATCTCCGGCATGCCGTAGTATGCGTACAGAGGAGCCTGAGCTCCATTCTGCAAAAGTATCGCGTCTGCATCTGTACTATGGTTTTTGATGTATGTCATTAGATCACCATAACCACCTTTAGAGTATTGTCGATTGAAAAAAAAGTTGTTTAGCGACATTACATTAGCTGCTACAAACAAAATTAACCATGCGCCACCTAATAGAGATATGTTCGATCGAAATCCATTAGCTACAATCAATAAATATGCAGGTAGTACAACTATAAGATAGCGCGGATAATAAAAAGGCATTAGTGGAGCAATGAGAAATGCACTCACCAATGGTACAACTAACCAATAGTAAACTACATTAAGTCTTTTAGTATCTGAATAGCTGCCACGGAAACCCATAGCAAGTGGAATTAACAACAGCACACCTAACCACTGTCCAACAGTAGCGACAGTTTCTCCTACGCCAAAGGTCGTTAAACTTCCAGACCAGATAGTGTTCATACCACCAATACTAAGCTCCTGCCATCGGGTACTCGCTTTAGAAGTTATAAAATCTAGCTGGGCAAAAGCCCATGGCATATATATTAGGAATATAACAGCCTGACACCACATCCATTTGCGCCATTGCTC
>DDZT01000114.1 GCA_002346435.1 Anaerolineales bacterium UBA3001 | reverse complement strand
CCACGACCAGCTTCAACCTCCTTCATAATAGACTTTGCTACAACGTCACGCGTCAACAACTCAGGAGGTCTACGAGCACTTGTATCTCCATCCAACCATCGCTGTGCTTCTTCGGGTGAATCAGCAGTTTCTTCTTTAAAACGATCAGGTGTGTAGTTGAACATAAATCTTTCGTTTTCACTATTTAGAAGAACCCCACCTTCGCCACGCACACCTTCAGTGACTAATATTCCACGCACACTTAGTGGCCAAATCATTCCAGTCGGATGAAACTGAGCAAATTCCATGTCAATCAATTCTGCGCCAGCGCTGTAAGCCATTTCCATCCCATCTCCAGTGTATTCCCAAGAATTACTTGTAACACGCCAGATTTTTCCAGCACCTCCAGTAGCCATAATGACTGCCTTGGTTCGAAACAGTACAAAGCGACCTGTATCCCGCCAATATCCAAAAACCCCGCTTATTTTGCCCGAGTCTTTCAAAAGTTTTAGTGCAGTACACTCTTGATGCACATGTATTCCCTGATGAATTCCATAATCCTGCAAAGTACGGATGATCTCAAGGCCCGTACGATCACCTGTATGGGCAAGCCTAGGATAGCGATGGCCTCCAAACGGGCGTTGATTAATATATCCATCTGGCGTACGATCAAACACCGCGCCCCATTCCTCCAGCTCCCTAACCCTATCCGCAGCATGCTGCGCATGTAGCTCGGCCATTCTCCACTGATTAAGAAACTTACCACCACGTATCGTATCTCTAAAATGAACCTTCCAATTATCGCGCTCATCTGTATGACCCAACGAAGCTGCTGCACCACCCTCAGCCATAACTGTATGAGCCTTTCCCAATAATGATTTACAAATCATGCCGGTATTTAGACCTTGGGCAGAACATTCTATAGCAGCTCTGAGTCCTGCTCCCCCAGCCCCTATAACAACCACATCATGATCAAATGTCTGAATTTCAGATATATCCGCGTTCATATTTTGCAGAACCTCTACCAGGTGTTAATGTCATTGATGATACCCATAGAACACATACGTACATAAAAATCACTAAACCCCACCCATATCATGCTGAGCCATGCAAACAACATGTGCCGCTGATTTAGCCAAGTCACTTTCTTCCACAAGCTGAATCTAATGCGTGCACCAATCTTGCCAGAAAAAGAATTTTTTCTACCGCCCACTAAATGTCTACATGAGTGACAACCAAAGGTATAAGTGGCTAATAGCAGTGGATTCAAAAATAAGACAATTGATCCAACTCCTACACCCATGCGCCCACTAAAAACATGCCCTCCTTCCCACAAAGATATAAATGCATCCCAGGAGAGAATAACTATATATACAACTGCCAGATACCATGTGTAGCGATGAATATTTTGAAAGATAAATAATGCTGTTTCACCTTTGTACTGCTTGGTCCCAGTCGGACCCGCCACTATATTACTTGGCATAGCTCCAACAGCACATCCTGGAGGACTCAGAAAATATGAACGGTAGTAGAACTTGCGGTAGTAATAACATGTCAAACGAAAAGCAAGCGGGCCCGCTAATATCAACCAAGCTGGTGAAGTCGGAAAAAACGGAGGCCAAATTTGCCTAATCCAGTCAGGCCAAAGACCAAACCATGCATGCTCTAGTGGAGCAGCTCCAACACGCGATAGATCAACAAACAAAACAGGGGAATAGAAAGGGGATAAATATGAACCATGCCAATAATGTTCACCCTGAAATCCGGCCCAATTAGCATAAGCCACAAAACATAGAAATCCGAAACCGGTCCATAAGGGTTCAATCCACCATTTATCTACACGCATAGTCTCACCCAGACCTGATACGTGACCTCCATGATCCTGCACGATGTCGGAGCGCGGAGCTGAAACTGTTTCAATTATCAAACGGTGAGCTTGATACAGACTAATCGCTAAGGCGATTCCACCGCCTATAGTAAACACTGCTATAGCAACCACAGCTATGGTGAAAATTTGTGTATTATCCATTAGTAAATTATTGTAATAACCTTTCTAATAACTAACTCATGTTAGCAATTACTGCGTCACCAAATTCAGAACATTTAAGCAAAGTTGCGCCTTCCATTAATCTATGAAAATCATAGGTCACTGTCCTGGATTTAATTGCACCACTCATACCCTTAATAATTAGATCGGCAGCTTCTGTCCAACCCATGTAACGCAACATCATCTCTCCAGACAACGTCACTGAACCTGGATTGACTTTGTCCTGACCTGCATATTTGGGAGCAGTACCATGTGTGGCCTCAAACACAGCTACACCTGTACTGTAATTGATATTACCACCAGGCGCAATACCTATGCCACCAACTTGCGCTGCCAAAGCATCAGACAAGTAATCACCATTCAAATTCATAGTAGCAATTACGTCAAACTCATCTGGCCGTGTAAGCACCTGCTGCAATGTAATATCAGCAATAGTATCCTTAATCACAATCTTACCAGAAGCAATGGCTTTATCTTGTTCAACATTAGCAGCAGCCTCACCACTAGTGGATTTTGTATGCTCCCACTGGTTCCATGTGTATGTCTCAGAGGAAAACTCACGCTCAGCAAGTTCATATCCCCAACTGCGGAAAGCGCCTTCCGTGAATTTCATAATGTTACCCTTGTGGACCATGGTAACACTTTTGCGATCATTGTCTACAGCATATTTAATAGCAGCTCGCACTAGCCTTTCCGTACCCTCAATTGAAACGGGTTTGATACCAATACCACTGGTTTTCGGAAATCGGATCTTCTCAAACATCTCTGGAAAAGACTGTTTTAACAAATCTTGAAAAATCCTTACTTCTTCTGTTCCTTCCTCAAACTCAATTCCAGCATATATGTCTTCAGTATTCTCTCGAAATATCACCATATCCACACGCTGAGGATCCTTCACTGGAGAAGGTACGCCACTAAACCAGCGTACTGGTCTTTGGCAAACGTACAAATCAAGTTGCTGCCGCAAAGCAACATTCAACGACCTTATACCACCACCTACTGGTGTTGTAAGGGGACCTTTAATCCCAACCAAAAACTCACGGAAAGCACGTACAGTGTCTTCAGGAAGCCACTCATCAAATTTATCATATGCCTTCTGGCCCGCAAACACTTCCATCCATGATATCTTTCGTTGATCACCATAAGCAAGTGCCACAGCAGAATCCAGTATCCGACAAGATGATCTCCAGATGTCAGGTCCTATACCATCTCCTTCCACAAACGGTATAAGAGGGTTATTAGGAACATTTAATGCTCCATCAACCATCACAATTTTGCTTCCTTCGGGAACTTCAGTAGTCGAGTAATTCACACAGATACTCCTGTATATTTTTTAGTCTTATATTAATCTATTTTTTGTGTCGCACTCACTCTAGTTTACGTTCAATGATTTCTTTGTAAACTTCAAACGGCATAGACCCCTCCACCTTTTCTCCATTTATAAAAACAGTTGGTGTTGCATTTACACCCATCTCAGAAGCCAGCTCTGCATCTTGCTCAACAACTGCACTGGATTTACCTTCACTAAGACAACTACGAAAATCTCGCACATCAAGATCTACGTCCTCTGCAAATGCAATCAGTCTGCGCTCTGAGTATTGATCACGAGCTCCAGTCTGATTAGCATATAGAATATCATGATAAGGCCAAAATGCACCCTGTTGATTAGCACATTCAGCTGCTTCGGCAGCAAATCTTCCTACCGACTGATCAAAGGTTGCATAATGATATTCATAACGAACAAGTCCAGACTCAACAAAATTGCTCTCGATTTGAGAAGCAGCATCACTAGCAAGTGTACGACAATGCGGACAAGGAAAATTCGAAAAACTTTGTACCAAAACCGGTGCACCAATAGAACCCAAAGCTTTCCCATCTGCGTATGCAGGTGTCTCTTTATCCACAGACACTATCTCCACAGCATCTTGATTACTCTGCCTAATGATAAGTATGGCTACAAGCACCACAGCAACAGTAATCACCATAATTGAAATGAAACGCTGCCTGCGTTTTTTGCTCTGCTGTTCAACACGAGTCTGTGCACGTTTACTCATTCCAAAACCTCACAAGTGCTAAGCCGGCATTATAAACCATGAATCAATTTGGACAAGGGTGATTTTCATATTATTAGAAAACAAAGTTGCTTATATAAGTTACCAGGAAATGATTTGATATATAGGTTCGGCAGTATAATTAAATGAATCAAAGAGCCAAGGACCAGTTTCTAAATCGATTTTTCGTCCTTTAGGAATATTTGATTTCCAGTAATCAGTATTTTGCGGATGCACGAACAATACTCCACCACTATTGGGCAATTTTGTAGATAAAGACAACAAATGGAATCCTGGTATCTCACCTGGCTGTCCTGGTACAAGAAATTCGGCATAACGATTTCTATCCCATACTTCGGACTCAACCCATACATTGGCACCAACACCATTCGATTTAACTTGCAAATTATCCCCTGTCCAACCAACCGACAATCGTCGATTAATCTGTAAAGCCAATGATGTCTCATCACCATGATAAGCTCTAAACACATATGGCTCATTCAAAAAATCGCCAATGATAAAATCGCGCACCGAAAAAATTATCGATATTCCGAGCAAACCTGATACAAGCACCAGACCTATAGACCTATCGGTCATACGTTTAATCCAATTGTACATACCTCTCAAACCAAGTGCTGGAACTATGAAAAGCACAGGTAATACACCTACAGAACGCAAAAAATGTGGAGCACTCTTTGACATAAAAGTTGGTAGCAAAAAAACACATATCCAAGCGCACATTAACACACCTCGAGACCGGTAGCGCCCAGAAATACTTCTAATAAATCCCCACAACAAAGGCACAGTCATAGCCAAGTCAAATATTGGGCGACCCGGAATGTTATGTAGGGGATTAGCATCCCCTCGTATGAAAAACATTCTCATCACTAAAGCTGCCTGTACCCATATTGTCCTTAGCAGGTCACTCAATCCTTGTCCTTCATAAAACACCGATAGGCTGCGTGGGCGTGAAAATGACTGCGTCAGTAAATCGCTTCGATAAAGCAATATGGGTATAGCAACTATCACAGTAACAGAGGTCATGAAGAGTATTCCTCTCCAGTTGGAAAAAATTTCATTGCGATACCAAAGCACCATACCAACCAATATCAAAATAATAGCGGGTATCACAAATAAATTGACTGTATATGTATAATGAGAAACACCAAAACATAAACCTGCGATAATCCAAAGAGATAGATTCCTTCTACCTGATGCACGCACAGCAAAATATAGTGCCATAGCAATCATCATAGCAAATACCACTGATCGCGTTCCATAACGTCCCAAATACATTGGCCAAACCGTGAAGGCACATAAAAGGGCAGTTAACAATCCGATCTTACTATCAAATAGTTCCTTGCCCAGTAGCCCAACAAATCCCACTAGTGTCAAACTACACATCACATATGGAAGACGTAATGCTCCAGGTGTATTACCCAACAACGATAGTGAAATAGCTGTCAAATAGAAATGTAGAGGTTCCCTACCGTCGTCTAGAGATAATAATTCCGGATACTCTCCATTCAATATATTAGACGATACTAAACCATTGACAGCTTCATCATAATTCAAACCTAATGGAGCACTACTAATTTGCCATAGTCTTAAGCAACCAGCTAAAAGTATGATGCCTGTAGATATAAATATACGTTGGAGCATAATACAACCATAACTATTACAACAATACGTGACAATCTGCCAAGTAATCGTTAATCAGACATACTCATTACACTATCAATAAATTCAAGTATACGCTGTGATCGCCCAGACCAAGTGTGTTTACTAACTAATACAGTAGCATTATCTACCAATCGCGATGACAAATGTGAGTCGGACTGCAATCTCTGAATTGCTATCGCCAGTGAGATAGGGTTATCGGGTTGTACAAGCAAAGCTGTCTCATCATGCACAATAATCTCTCGCAAAGATGGTAAATTTGAGGCAACGATTGGCCTCTTAGCCGCCATATATTCGAACAATTTAATTGGCGATGTATAAAATCTAGATATGTCATAATCTCCGCTATTAGGGATAACTAACACATCAGCAGCAGCCATATAGGTGGATATATGTTCATAAGGCACATATCCCGCCAAATGGATATTGGTAAGTTCTAATTGTTTAGCAAGCTGTTCGATACGTGGCAACTCCTCAGGTGTACCACCAATCAACCAAATCTGTTCATTATCACTCAAACGTGTGGCTGCTTCAACCAAAGTGTCTACACCCTTCCAATGATACATATGTCCTACATACATAACAACAAATATGCTTTCATCGATACCTAAATGCTGACGAGCCGCGGATTTGCTAAAAACACCGAAGTCTTGAAGATCAACTGCATCAGGAACAACTGATATTCTCTTTTCAGGAATACCTAACTCCAGATATCTAGTTGCAAGAAAATTGGTCAGAACGACAATACCATCCAGCTTGTTAACTAACCACCTGCTAAGCTCTAATCCTAATCTACTGCTGGGAAACCTATGAGCCTCATAAATCACCGTACTAATTGATACCTTTCTTAAAAGAACTAATAATGATGCAGTCAAGCTATCACGCGTGTAATATACATCTGCGCTACTAGTCAACAATAACGGAAGCAACGCAATATGATAGGTTATGGTCTGAATTGCAAATACAATTTTGTAAGCTAAAGTTTTTCCAAATGGTAGTTTAGGTACAATGCTGAAAAGATCAAGTGAACCCACCAACCTTCGTTGGACATCACGCGGCAATTTGTAATACTTTTGCAAATCAACAACTGATTGCAACCAAGGCCTATTTACCCTTCTGGGATGTACAATTTGTACATCAACATCAGCTGCTAATGCAGCACAGGTTTTCATAATCTGTATTGCGTGTGCTTTTTCGCCCGGTAAACGAGAGTTAGTAAGATAAATTAATTTCATCATTGACGCTCTGTAATTGTATACAAATTATCAACTAAAGCCTTGCCTACTGCGATCGGAGTCAACCTATCAACTACACGCAGATAACCCGATTCAGCCAATTCAGTCATCAAGCTCTTATCTTTAGAAAGTAATATCAATGAATCAGACAGAGCACTAGCATCTGCTAATGGAACTAACCACAAATGTTTCATGTGCTTAAAATTTTCACGGATACTCATCGTGTTCCCAGTCACTACAGTCTTTTGCATAGCAAGACCTTCAAGTATTTTATTGGCCATTGCTTTCCTGGCCTGAGATGTATCACCAAACACACCCAGAACTATATCGGAGTTAGCAATGTAATCAGACAATTGTTCAAAAGGCACTTTTGATAAGAACTCTATATTTTCCACACCTAATTTATCAGCTAATTGCATAGCGTGAGATTTCCCCTCACCATCACCAATCAACCTAAAAGTAAAGGTTGAGTATCGGCTTAAGTTTGCAGCTGCTCTAATGATTGTCTCAACCCCATGATTAGGTATATAAGACCCGTGGTACATAATGATAATTCTGTCCGTGTTATTTTCTGATTTTGGTTTCGGAAAAAATAATTTGTCGTCAACACCCAGCGGAGTTACCTGCACCTTCGCCGGAGATATCTTGAACTCGTTGACTAAATAGTCTTTATAAGCCATCGTGCCCGTTAAAACTTTTGTCGACAACATACCTGCAATCTTGTCCACAAAATAGAGTTTCCTTGCCGCAAAACTGTTGATTGGATATCTGCCCCGTTCTAGCACGCTGGCTTCATATAGCCCAATGACCATATCAAAAATCACAGGCCTACCTGTTATTTGACCTAACAACCAAGCTAAGGGTACCACTGCCTGACAAAATTCTGCCACCACAATCAAATCACACTCACGCCAAATTTTTTTGTATTGTTTTATTAAAGGTAAAACTTTCTTATATGTTGGCCAAGATTGAGGAACATTACAGTATGTTATTTGACAATCATTTAACTCTAAAGCACGACGTATGAAATTATTGCGAGTGTACGAGAGATCAAATGCACCAAAGTAGCATATCCTCATGATAGAAATTTATGGCAAAGATACCTTGTACAACTCAATCCACTCGTTAGTCATATTATTACTTTCTGGAAGCACAACCTGCAATCTTTCTTGAGTATCTGGATCATAGAAACCTGTAGTTAAAGTGTAATTACCAGCTGATGGTGCTACCAACTTCACAGATTCGTCTAATATCTCACCAGGAGCCCACCAAGATGTAGGATACTCATTGTTTATCGGTGTGGCATCTATTTGAGCTACTAGTCTATCATCATGCCACATATGTACAAAGTATTTGTAATCAAGTTCAATTTGACTATATGACTTCCAATATAAAGTAAGATCAACGTCTAGACCATTATGGACACTATCATATCCTAGCAAAGCCAGCTCGTCATTAAAATTTGCTGATTTTTGATGTTGCATGTGTGGCACAGAAAAATTGCGTTCACGATCCATTATCTCAATTGGCACACTGTATCTTACTCTTGATTTATCACTTGCATTTTGAACCACGTCCATTGTCAACAAATAATTGCCCGCAGGTATATCTGTATCTAAGCGTAAAAAATATTGATTGGTAAACACTAATCCAGTGCTGAATGTGTTCTTCACCTGATCCAGAGTAATATCTGTTTCAGAGTCAAAAACTAGATTGCCTTCTAAAGACAAGATATTCCAACGTAAACCAATATCTGCTAAGGTGGGACGTACTACTTGCCATGTAGCACCAACATTGAGCGGTTGTCCTTGGACTATTTCCTTATCTACCACAATATTTAATAAATCTATATCATCTGAACCTGCCAGGCTATCTGCAGTGGCCTTTATCTCAATAATTCCAGAGCTGCTTAAGCCATTTTCACTCGTATCAAAACCTATATCATGATCCGAATCGGGATATACCCCAAAACTCAGTATTAAAGGTACGCCAATTGGCAAATTTTTGTCCACCACTAATGATATTGTATGAAGAACATATTCGCCCACCTTCTGATGTGCCCTTGGAAGACCCTGTAAATCTGCCTGAGCATATTTTGTGTTGTTCGGATCCAACAAATGCACAAAAACCTTATAATTATGTGGAGCCACAAAATCTATGCGCTCAATAAGATGAATGGTCCATATTTCTTCAGGCTTAGGAACGCTGTCTTTGGAGTCCCTAATAAAACCCAAGAAAGTTCCTCCATTGGATAATGAAATCGGATGTAACGGCACCAAATCCGCGCTAAAGCTCGCTGATGGAGACAATTCTGTAACACGAAAACCTCCCTCTCTAATCTCTCCTTCAGAGAAAACGAAGGGGCGTCCTTCATAATCTGCTTTGCCTAACAAAATCGCTCCATTTGTACTCAAAGGCATGGCTCTATCTTCCCAAACCACTCTAGCATTCCTCGATTCTTGCAAGGCCTCCCATTGCATATTATCACTTGAAGCCATTATCAATAAATCGCGATCCGATTTCATCGCACGTTCTCCAGCCACATCCAAAGCAGCTATCTGATCATCCAGAGAAACCCGACCAAGACCAAGGTCATATCTAATGTTGAAGAATGCATGAGTCAGTACTAACAGGCCAAATATTAGAATGCCTACATATCTTATATATTGAATTGTCCGCACACCTATACTAGAAGAATGACTATGTCTCCATCTTTTTCCTAACCCCGGCAACACTTTACCTACAAATACACCCTGGACTATAAAAGCAAAACCGTAACTGGACCAAATAAAATGATCTTCGTAACGGGCGGAGAGAATTAATAACATACACGGAGGCAATATATAACCGAGAGCAATCAATCCACCAGGAGCACTTCTTCGACGAATTAGTGCCATTCCTATCAAAACAAGTACTCCCAGCAAAGTGATTGTTGGTTGTATTGGTTGGGTCCAATCCAATTGCCAGTTGCCGAGTTGTTGATATATGCGAGTAGCCATATGATAATAGTCTTGATTGTCACTACCAGCATTGGATTGCACAATACTTGTACCAGTAAGTGCAAAGTTTGAGACATTATTTATATTATCAAGATACACACCTATAATCCATGGCATTGTCAACACAATAGCCAGTGCAGCACCAACTAATGTCTGCCGAATTACTTTGGTCCGCTCTTCAGGATGATTCCGCCACATAACAATTAAAAACACTAACGATATAGGGAACAGGAGAAACACACCTGGGTGACACTGCCCACCTAATGTAAGCATAGGCAAATGAGCAATCCTGGCCCATTTATTTCTACCAAGGTATCCAAGTAGTCCGGTCCACATGTATGCGAGTGCAAAAGGTAACTGTAGTGTGGGGTTCCATATTCCACGAGACATAAACACTGCTTCTGGATGTACAGCAAACAATAGTGCTGAGATTATTCCTACCCGTCTATCAAAAAATCTATTCCCAATAGCGTATATTATGGATGTTGCAAATATATGAAACACTCCGGTAACCATACGGGCTAATCTAGGATCAGCCTTTATCAGTAAGGGTAGAGCATACAGATAGATTGATACAGGACCATGCCATCCACGGAAACTAAAATAAGGCATCGGTGGACCTAATAATCCAAACTCTCCATGCTTAGCAATAGCTAAAGCTTTGATAGTATGTACAGCTTCGTCAGTTGTAAAAGTTTCCACACCAACATTCATCCAACGCAAGCCTGATGCTATTAGAAGTACAATTACTATTGGTAAGTAAGACAAACTATTACTTCGATGATTCATATGTGTTTTATTGCAAAGTTACCATATCTTCCTCGGATTGCTTACCATTAGGCAGATGAACGCGTAGACGCTTACCATCTGCAGGATCATAAAACCCGAGTGTAATTACATAATCATCAGTCTGTAGATTACTGATATCAAAAGTAAGTTCGTCAACAACGAATTCTCCCGTTGCCCACCAAGAAGTTGGATATGTCCATTTTTGTGGCATCGAATCTACCTGAGCCATCACTTGTTCATACTCACTTATATGAACAAAATATTTATAATCCCTAGTTATGTTTCCAGCCGCCCGCCAAACTAATGTAAGATTTAACGAGCTTTGGTCACTATCCAGCTCATACCCTATAAGTTCAATTTTGTCGCTGAAAACAGCACGTATTACATTACTAGGATCTGGAAAATCATATATACGTTCTCGTGCTACGATTTCAAAACTTTTTTCATACTGATTAACATGTTCTTGCTTGGACGTATCTGTTACTTTCAGCTCCAAAGTGTATTTACCCGATTTTAAATCAGTAGGAATCTTCAATTCATGCATTGCCTCGTAAAACACCCCTTGCGGCCAAACCTCATTCAAACTTTCTGGAATGATATTCATGACATCTTGAAACACCTTATTATCATCCGTATCATATATTTCCCATCGCACTTGAGGATGAGACAACAAATCATTCGACGAATGCCAATTGGTTTTCACCACTACAGGAGGTCCCTGCTGAATTTGATTATCAATTTCAATCTTAAGCAATTCTAATCCATTAGGCCAAACAAATATAGCAGGACGTACTCCACGAATTTGAATATCACCAATGTCACTAATGGCATTTTTATTTATGTCAAGCAACTTCACCTGACCACTATCATC
The DNA here is from genome assembly GCA_002346435.1 of Anaerolineales bacterium UBA3001. Classification (GTDB taxonomy): domain Bacteria; phylum Chloroflexota; class Anaerolineae; order Anaerolineales; family UBA11657; genus UBA11657. The sequence continues at coordinate 3,818 of DDZT01000114.1, read as the reverse complement.
ATACATGCCAAAATGAAGATAAAGATTACCCTCAACTGGCAAATCATTAGATAGCGAGAGGTCAAACTGACTTGCATACATTGAAGTCTTGTTCTCTGTTTGTCGCCCCAGGCCACGTTGGTCAGATTGCGCATATTTGTTGCCATATTCATCCACAACATGTACAAATACCTTGAAATCTTCCGCAACTACACTATTAGACTCCATTATCATAAATATGGTCCATGTTTCACCTGGCATAGGTCTGCTATCAGATAATGGTAGATAAAAACCGTTAACAGTAACTTGATTTTCAAAGACAAAAGGTATCACTGATCTAACATCCGCATCAAACTGCTCTTGAGAAGGAAGTAATGCTAATAGCGCTCTAGCAAAAGTAATTTCTCCATCCATAAACAATGTGTCCCGACTCTCATTATTACCATCCCCTATAAGTACAGCTCCTTGCGAAGGGATAGGTATCGGCTGATCCGGTTCCACTAAAGATCCCTCCAACCCGTACTTCAAGAAAGCATATTCCCGCAAAAAAGCCCACGGCAATCCACTGTGCCCATCATCTAGCATTACCACTAGTTCCTTTCCATTTTCATTAGACATAGTTACTGCAACTTCCATTGCATTGACCAGCTCATCAAGCGAGACTGGTGGCGGAGGATAGTTTGATTTTAGATACTCCACAACATGAGTCAATGATAAAACTAAAGCCAATATAGGCCCCAACCATTTGAGATATGTGCCTCTTGACAAGCCTTTACCGATAACCGAGGGTTTATTCTGTTTAGAGGCTCTACTGCACTTACTAATCCCTCCTAATAATACGCCTTGGATAATAAATACAGCTGGCAGACTTGGCCACCAATAATCTACTACCCAATGAGCTTGAATCAACCAAGTTACAATAGGGACAAGCATAAAACACAAGATGATTGTAAATCCAGGTAGAATTCTCCGAGCACGTATCGATCTATAAAACATCCACAAAATAGCAACAAGTGTTATGCTGGCCTGTAAAGGTTTGAGCCAATTGTCTGAAATTCTCTCCAGATGATAGATAGATTGCACAATATGACCAATACCCCCGAACACTATTTGGTCTTGGATTTCTCCTGTCGAAGGCATGTTTTGTACTCTCTGTAATATATCTACATGTTCGGCGAACCCATAAATACCAATAGTCCATGGTACAAGCAACAATAAAAACGCGCCTGCACCAATAAGAGTTTGTATAAATATGATACGCCGCCTATCAGGCTGCACAATCATAGCCTGTACAAATATCATCACTGACAATGGTGCAAGCGCAAATGTGTGAGGATGACATTGGCCTGCAAGACTTAGTAGAGGCAAATGCAGAATTCTGGCCCATCCTTTGTTTTCATAATATCCAAGTAAACCAGACAAAAGGTATAACAAAACAAAAGGTGCTCCGATCTGCGCGTTATTTATCACTCGACTTGCAAAGACCATATGAGGATGCACTGCATACAGTAATGAAGCAATTATTGCTGCTCTCACCCCAAAGTATCTGAGGGTGATCAGATACAAAATTGCCACTGCAAGTGTATTCATCAATCCCGTAAACATCTGTGCTCCAACAGGATCAGGACTTATCAGGTATGGTATGGCATATAAATATACTGATAAAGGGGAGTGCACTAACCCTAATGAAGAAGGTGGTCCTAGTAAATGGGTCTCACCATAACGTGCTATCTGGACAGCTTTGATACTAATGTAAGCATCGTCACCGCCAAAGAATTCGGTACCAGTTTGATATGTACGTAAAAATCCAGCTAATACTACTATGGCAATTAGTGGACCGTACTTCCTAAAATTCAATATTTTTTCTGTCACCAATCCATCCACGAAACGAAGATCATAAACACCGATAAGACGTCATATTGTTAGTCGGCTAATCGTTGTATAGTCTTGGCCAAAACTCCGAGAAATTGCTCTTGGCCATGAGATCGATCAACCATCTCCCACATGTCTTTTCCAATGATATTTCTGTCACCTTGTGACATTCTAATCAATTTAAGAAGACGTTTAGCTATCAAGTCTGCATCATCAGATTTTAGTAACTCCAAACCCGAAGTAACATTTGCCATTGAAGCAAATGACTCATTACGAACTAGGGTTGGCACCCCACATGCCATTCCTTCTAACACAGCCTTATCCATACCTCCAGTTGCACAAAGATTTATGTGTGCGCTTGCACTTATATATTCGTCCACTATTTGCCCATATGGAATTGGCCCAACCAACTTTACAAGTTTGCCCAATCCCGATGCATCTATTCGCTCTTGTAATATAGACCGATAATTTTGTGGTGCGTTACCTTCATCTCCACCGACGATACGAACCACAAAGTCCTCGTTACTAAGAACATTACGTAGAGATAGGATCGAATCAATCAACAATTCATAATTTTTTATTGGAGATAGACGACCTACAGACAATATCACTGATGGCGATGCAATAACATTAGTACTAGGTCTAAATTTATCAGTGTTTATACCATGGCCTATAACAGATGTCTTATTCGTTTTGATTTGAAAACTTTCTGGCGAAGCTGTCACAACACACTTAGACAAAATAGTAGCAAGCCACAAACGCAAGCTCACATGCCTGTGGGTATACCAAATAATAATGGGCCAAGAATATAACAAAGCCAACGGAGCTATTCCTAGCACATATTCTGGACTAAATTGACAAAAAACAATTTGTACAGAATTGCGTAGTTTCCATGCTATTTGACAAAATTTGATATAACGACTAAATCTGGAATTACCCTTTTCGTCAACTAATGGATGAACACGTATATTGTCTGGCAGATCTTCTCCACTGTATGTCAGACAAATTACTTCTATTGCTGCAAATTTAGTTGATAGACCTCTGATCCAACTCACAACATGTCCTACCAAACTATCGCCAGAATCTAACTTATAAGTGATATAAAGCAATCTCATTTAGACACCAACTGCTTATAATAGGACGCATACTCGTTCACAACATGTGTTTTTTCAAATTTCTGTACCGACTTTGGTGCTTCAATAGCCATAGTATCTCGCAAACCAGTATTGTTGCTCATTTGTAAAAGCCGGTCCGCTAGCATATCAGCTGACCAATCTATAAAGAATCCATTGACACCATCTTCGATTAATTCACTACCTAGTCCAACACGGGTTGTAATTATCGGAGTACCACAAGCTAGTGCCTCAGCCACTACTCTCGGACCACCCTCACTATAAGAAGTGCACACCAAACACCTAGAACTACGGTAATAATTCGCAAGTTCAGCCGAATTAGAAACCCAGCGCTTGAATTCAACATTATTGGACAATCCAAGTGTCATAGTACGTTTACGCAACTTGGAGACTAGAGAACCTTGGCCTACAATCAATACTTGTATATCTTTTTTCTCATTTGCAGCTTTTGCGACTCCCTCTAAAAACAAAAATGGAGCCTTATTGGATGTCATTCGACCAACAAAAATGGCATCGTATTCTAAAGGTGCAGATATGGGTCGAAATACATCAAAATCCAAGTACATACTGTATAACAACAGGATCTGACTTGGTGGCACTCCCCAATTTTCTAACAGGGGTTTCAACTCACTAGAATTGGTAATACGAAAACCCAACACATGATTCATTGCCTGCCTGATATACCAACGTGTCAACCATGGCTGAAGTTTGTCTCTAAAATTAGCTGCACGAGGATATCCGTCAACGTGATGTATTTCACTAATGTAAGGTACTTCAATGTCGGAAGCCAACCATTTAGCTCCGATGCCGTTAAGAAACCAGCCATAGTCATGT
>DDZT01000038.1 GCA_002346435.1 Anaerolineales bacterium UBA3001 | reverse complement strand
TTACTGATGCACTAGAGAATTACGATGCTACCGGCGCTACTAGGCCTATTGAGCGTTTTGTGGATTTATTATCTAACTGGTACGTGCGTCTATCACGCCGTAGATTTTGGAAGACTGAGGATGATAGTGATAAGCATGCTGCATATGCAACATTGTATCAGTGTCTGCTTATTGTAAGTAAGATATTAGCTCCTTCTATGCCATTCATATCTGATGCCATTTATCGGAATTTAACGGGAGAGGATGCTCTTGCACCAGAATCCGTTCATCTTGCTGATTGGCCAGAACACAATCCAGATTTGATTAACGAAGAGCTTAATCGAGAAATGCGATTGGTACAGAAACTTGTTTCTCTAGGCCATAGTGCACGTCAGAGCTCACAGTTGAAAGTGCGACAGCCACTTGCAGAGGTAGTGTTTTGGGCGGGAAGTTATATGAAAGGAGAATTGCTTGAAAGATATTCAAGATTGATTTTAGATGAATTGAACGTCAAACAGGTAAGATGGTTAGATTCTGCTGATGAGGCTGTTGTTTATACGTTACATCCATTACCTAAGCAATTAGGACAAAAATATGCGAGTCGTTTTCCCAAGATTAAGGAAGCAATTCATAAAGTGGATACTGCGATAGTAGCAGATAGGTTACTTGATGGTAAAAGTATTGTGATTGATGTTGAATCGGACAAAATAGAAATCTTGCCCGAAGAGGTTGAAGTACGTGTTGAATCCAAAGAGGGTTTTGCTACTGCTGAAGATGGTGGGCTTGTAGTAGGTTTGGTCACAGAATTGACACACGAACTGGTTTTAGAGGGATTAGCTCGGGAAGTGGTACGTAGAGTACAGGACTTGCGAAAGTCTAGTGGCTTTGACATTTCTGATCGTATTAGTATCACTTATACTGGAACGAGCAAATTAGTTGACGCCATAGAACAGCACCGTGATTACATCATGGGAGAAGCATTAGCGTTGTCATTGGTTTGTAATAAGGATGTTGAAGGAGCAGTCGAAAAAATAGGTGATGAGACTCTTACTCTAAAGTTGGACAAGGATAAATAAGCTAATGATATCTGTGTTGGGCAAAAAATATATGCTCTATGTAGTTGCATTAATAGCTGTCGTTCTGGATCAATATACTAAGCTATTAGTCAGACAAAATATGTTTCTTGGACAAACTATAGTTGTTCATCCTGTGCTTCGCAACATATTTGACCTAACTTATACTACCAACACAGGGATTGCTTTTGGTATGTTCCAGAAGATTGGTCCTGTTGTTAGTGTGCTGGCTGCATTAGTAGTTGCTATTATAATTTATTACAACAATCAGTTGTCTGAAAGAGATGCGTGGCTACGACTAGCATTGGGGCTTCAGATGGGTGGTGCAATAGGAAACAATCTTATTGACCGTCTTTTTCTGGGCTCAGTTGTTGATTTCTTACATATTCACTATTGGCCGATTTTCAATGTTGCGGATTCATGTATCACGGTCGGAGTGCTAATCATGGTCATATTAATGATTAAGGAAATCCGTCAGGAGAAACTGGTTCAGCAAATTGGTGACAATGATTGATTCCAAAGCTGCTAGTGCGGGAAATACTCAGGTAGTTAAGTTTGACGAATCAGATAAAGGTAAAAGGTTGGATGTGGCCTTGGTTGAGGGTGCATCAGGTTTGTCGCGGTCACAAATCCAACGTTTGGTGAGTCAAGGTAATATAATTGTTGATGGAGTTGTATCCACTAAATCAGCTACTGTGATTCGCGGCTGTGAAAAAGTTATGATTGTCATTCCTCCTCCTGTGACTACATCGGTGTCTGCAGAGGATATTCCTTTAGAAATCGTGTACGAGGACAGTGATTTGTTGGTAGTTGACAAGCCTTCTGGTATGGTAGTGCATCCTGCATCTGGACACAGAACTGGTACTCTCGTAAATGCTGTTTTAGCGCATGACCCACAAATGGCTGGAATCGGAGGAGAGAAGAGGCCAGGGATTGTGCATCGTCTTGACAAAGATACTTCTGGAATAATAGTTGTTGCGAAAAACGATCATGCTCACAGATTTTTGCAGGCTCAATTCAAAGAGAGAACTGTCGAAAAAAGTTATTTAGGACTAGTGCATGGTATGCCTCCGTCTTTCAATGGTCGTGTAGAAACTGCTATAGGTAGGGATAAAAAATTTAGGAAGCGTATGGCAATATACCATGAAAAAACCAGTAAGACTCGATTCGCCGTAACTAGGTACAGTACCGTAGAGAAGTTGAATGAATTCACTTTGTTAGAAATTAAGCCTATAACTGGTAGGACCCACCAAATTCGTGTACATATGTCTTATTTGGGTTGTCCCATTGCGGGGGATTTGCTTTATGGAAATCGTAAAACAGTGGGCAATTCATTTGGATTGCGGCGACAATTTCTGCATGCGTCGTCTTTAAAGATTGCTATTCCAAATGGTGATGTTAGGCGATTTAAGAGCCAATTACCTAAAGATCTGGAAAATGTGTTGAGCCAGTCAAGAGTAGGGTAAATCGAGGAGTATGATATATGGATATGATTGATCTACGGTCTGATACTGTCACTAAACCAACTTCCGCTATGCGGGAGGCAATGGCTAAAGCTGATGTTGGTGATGACGTATATGGTGAGGATCCTACAGTGAATCAGCTGCAGGATATCGCTAGCGAACTTACAGGAAAGGACGCCGCGTTATATGTTGCGTCTGGAACTATGGGTAATGTTGCAGCCACTCTTGCTCATACTCGCAGAGGTGATGAAATAATATGTGGTCTTAAATCGCATATATATCGTAATGAGCAAGGCGCGATGGCTGCTTTGGCTGGTGTTCAGGCTCGACCGTTAGAAGAAGAATATGATGGAACGTTGGATATTGAGAAAATTGAATCCGCGATACAGACTAGTGATGATCATCATCCTATTACTCGTGTAGTTGCTATAGAAAACACACACAATATTTGTGGTGGTGTACCTATTAGTCCCACATATACTGAGAAGTTGGGCGAACTTGCTGTAAAGCATGGTCTTATATTGCATCTGGATGGTGCTCGGATGTTTAACGCTGCTGCAGCACTAGGCGTTTCACCTAAGGAGATTGTCGGGCCATCTGATTCTGTGTCTATATGTCTTTCTAAAGGTCTATGTGCTCCTGTTGGATCTGTACTATGTGGTGACACTGATTTCATACATCGGGCTCGTAGGGCTCGCAAGGTTCTGGGTGGCGGAATGCGTCAAGCAGGCGTGTTAGCTGCTGCGGGTATTATAGCTTTGACAGAAATGCCGGGACGATTGATCAATGATCATCAGAATGCTAAATTGCTAGCACGACTTTTGGGTGAGGTGCCTGGAATTTCATTGGAAAGAAATTCGGCATCAACCAACATGGTTTACTTTAATTTAGATGCAGGTGTACCTAATTCTGGACATGAAGTCAGCGATTCTCTTAGGCAAGAAGGCGTCTTGCTTGATCTAGTTGGCCCAAGCAGTTTCAGGGCTGTAACGCATCATGGCATAGATAGTGAAATGGTAGAAATGTCGGTGCATGTTCTGAAAAAAACTATATCAATCTAATGGCAATTAAACTGGTGGTTCTTGACTTGCAGTTCAAGGCGATGGTATACTGCTTCGCATTAATTGGTCCCGTGGTGTAGCGGTTTAACATGCTGCCCTGTCAAGGCAGAGATCGCGGGTTCGAATCCCGTCGGGACCGCTTGACCGATAAATCAAATCGTAGAATTCTGGGCGTGGTTTAACGGCAGTAATCGCGCTCTTTTCTATGTGGGCTGCTTCCAACGACGCAAGGAGCAGTCTTTTTCTTTTCTTCAGGGTTTGCTAATCTCCAGATGCACGAGAAATCGGAAAGCAATTCCCCGGTATCGATTAACGACGGATCAGTCACGGGCTGCAGTCTACTTAGGGATGTATAGACCAGCATCTTCTCAGTCTTGGATGCATCTCCTGTTAGGTCTTTCTGAATGAATAGATGTTTAGCTCGCTAAAGTTGCGCCTGCAGCTGTCTGCGCTTCTGCTTGTTATCTAATTCCGCTGATTATCAATTATTTGCACCCGTCACAACTTATTTGGATACTTGATTAAATACTTTTTGACTAAGCAAATTGGCAATGCTCCAGGTCATTAGAAGCAATATTGAGTGTCTCCAGTTATCATATTGATAGTACAATGAGTGTATCTGTGTGCTACTAATCTATAGTTTGATTATTCTACACAATTAAGTGTCCTTTATATTTTATCAAGATTTTGCCGCGAGTTCGGTGAGGTGGAGAATGTTCAACAATAATTTTGGACATTGAATATTTGTGTCAAGGCGAGAAATATGAGTAAAACATCTGCAAAAATGACGTACAAATATCTCAAACAGTCAGTTGAAAATGTGTGGGAGAACCGGCTTTCTTCTATTGTGCGCGATAGGATGTTTCAGCGACTTGTTATGGCTAATTTACTTTGGTCTTTCACTCATTTTGCTTATGTTCTTGTGTCAGGATGGGTTGTATTCTTACTAACAAACTCACCAGTCAAAGTTATTCTTCTAACGTTTTTTCAGTTTTCAGCACTGCCAATAGTAGGACTATTCTCTGGTGCATTGATTGATAGGATAGGTAACCGTATGATAATGATTGTTTCACAGGTTATATATACGTTTATTTATTTGGGTACAGCTCTACTTATTTTCTTAGATAGACTTGAATTTTGGCATCTTGCTGCTGCAGCAGTAGTAACAGGATTGTGTTGGGCTATTGATTGGCCAGCGCGTAGGTCAATCCTAACGCATGTGGTTGGAGAAACACGAGTCACAGATGGTTATATAGTTGATTATTCTATACAGACACTTGGTCGCGTACTTGGTTCAGCCGCGGCTGGTATTGTTACACAAGCTCTAGGGGAGGCCTGGTCTTTCATGAGTTTTGTAGGACTATCTTTCCTTGCAGTAATTCTGATTAGCGGTTTAGCAAACTATCAATCTGGAGAAACAACTCGGTCAGTATCTAGGTTTACAAAACTCCGCTTCAAAGATGTGTGGATTTATGTCAGCCGCAACAATATTATACTTGGCGTGTTGCTAGTGACAATGTGTATAAATTTTTTTGTGGTTCCTAACCGCAGTTTATTTCCAGTTTTTGCTAGTACCGTGCTAGGTGGTGATGCATTGTACCTTGGATATCTTGCAGTTTCTTACTCGCTTGGCGGTTTTGTAGGAATTTTCCTGGCTTATTGGGGTTTAGTCTATTATAAGAACACCAATTTGTTCATCTTCGGTTCATTGCTTCAAGGAGTATCTTTCGCCTCATTTGCATTATCCTCTAATTTACTCCTTTCCATAGGTGTTCTGTTTTTGGCTGGTATAGGGTCAGCATATTTTGGTACTTTACAGAGTGAAATACTTCTTACTGAAAGTGACAGCAAGATGAGGAATAGCGTTTTTGGCTGGCTTGTGGTGGCAATTGGTCTGCAGCCCTTTGGTAGACTGCACCTGACGGCTATCACATCATTCTTGGGTGCTAGAATGGCTTTTGGCCTAACTGCTACCATTGCTGTTGTGCTGCTAGCAATAATTTCCTTGCGACTGTCTGGATTTTGGCAATCAGTTCCCAAAATGTCATCAGATTGAGTGTGAGAGGGATACTACCAAGACAGTTAGTGTATATTTGTACTCATAGAAATCATCAAGTAATTATAAGTAATTATGTTTTGTCAGTTGTCTATGCCTAACATATCTTCTAATTATGAGCATTCTGGATACCATCTATGGTATAACTGATATATTCTTGTTAGTCAAATTGGTTTGGTACACTGTTGTATGGACAGTGTGACTAATAGTTATATGTTGTGGTTTCGGACATAACACAAAGACACTTGTGGGGGAAACAAATGGCACACACTACGAAGAATTATCGCAGAGTAGAACCTGATCATATACATGATGTAAGGTCTAACGCTTTGGGTTTGGGTGGTCTTTATTCCATAGAGGTAGAACTAGCACGTTTAATAGGGCAGTGGATTGCTAGGTTTCCAGAATTTCCTGAGAAGCTTAGCTTAGCAGAGATAGTTTATGAAGAAGCAGTACATGCTCAAATGCTTGAAGACAGGCTCTTAGAGTTGAGGACCAATGAAGACGATTTAGTGCATTTGCGGTCTAGAACCGCTCCAGTATTATTACATCTTGAGCAGTTAGATGATCCCTACAAGTTTTTGTCGGGATTGTTTAGAGTAGTGAAACCAGCGTTGCAAGCTGACTTGCGTTCACATCTTGATGCATGTCCGCCTTATGTAGATACACCGACAATTCGGATGCTCAAACGCATATTGCAAGAAGAAGACAAGCATATAGCTACTGGTCTATCTTTATTGGCGGAACGCAACATAGCATGGAGTGATACATTGGATTTGGAATTTGAACTAAGATCTGGTCTATGGGATCTTAACGATCCCGAAGGCAGTTTTTTATCGGGATCATTTGTGGGGAAAGAACCTATATCCCTTCCCATGCCAGTTTGGCCCGCTGCTGTTGAATATCTTTCAACTGATAAACCAATGCCTGATTGGCCTGTTGGACATAAAGAGGAAATGCAGCGCTGTGTCCATGAGTTAGTATTTAGCGAACTTGAGGCACTGGATATATTTGGACGCTATGTATATGAGTTTAGTGGTTTTCCATGGGAATTCTATGTAGAGGCGGCTCGTTTATGTTGGGACGAGGCACGGCATGTAGAGTTGTTGTTGAACGTACTCGATAGATATGATGGAGAAGTGGGTCAATGGCCTGCAAATGCGCCAGGATATGAAGAAATGGTAAGATGCCCAACTGTTCTAGAAAAAATTATGATGGTCAATGTGATAGCTGAAGGTGAATATAGCACTGATACCCAAACGCAGCATCGTGAGGCTTTCAAACAATTAGGCGATGATTTGTCCGCACTGTTGAAAGACTATGAAATGGCAGATGAAATAGTACATGGTCGTTTTGGTATTAAATGGGCACATTGGCTTGCTGATCAAACTGGCGAAGATTTTGAGG
>DDZT01000034.1:6851-32895 GCA_002346435.1 Anaerolineales bacterium UBA3001 | reverse complement strand
AACGCAATCTACAAGAGCTATGTGCACACAAGGACACAAAAAATATAGAGACAAAGTCCTGAAATATTCTAACGAGGTATCAGAACCCCTAATGCCATTTACCGATCTTTTAGAACTTGTCACCACGACAAATCCGAGAGTGATCCCACAAATAAGAAGTTACCAAGAACAGATACGCACTAATCTAACCACCAAGCTCGCATTACACCAAGATAATGACATCAAAATTTCCTGAATTTCACATACCTGAAACCGTTCTTAGCCGACCCAGAGACATACTAGTTCTAGGTTTAGGAAAACACGAGATGATTATAAAAATATCTGACTGGCCCCAAAAAGGTGGGCAATCCAACGTTGACATCGAAACAATAAACCATAATGCAGGTGGCAGTGGAATGAACGTTGCGGCCACTGCCGCAAGACTGGGTGGCCATTCAGCATTGATAGCATCCATAGGCACAGGCGATTATGGCCAAACAGTGTACGACGAGATGATAAAAAGCAAGGTGAAAACCGACTATTTGCAACGTATAGACGGCACTGCCGGCAGCATACTAGTAATCCTAACACGATCAAATGGCGATTGGACAGTCATGCAATCTAATGACCAAAGCATAGAACTCTCAGCATCGCAATTACCAGACTTTCAAGCCATGAAAGATTTCAAAATATTACACATTGATGGATACGCGTATATAGACCATAAGCAACGCGCAGTCATAGAAGAAGCCATCTCACGAGCACGCCAAGCCGATTGCCTAATATCAATTGATACATCTGTGCCCGCTACCGAAAAACACTCCGAATACGTTCTATCATTATTTTCTAAATGCGATATAGTATTTCTAAACAAATTTGAAGCTATCAAACTCACCAGACCAAATCCGGAACACAAACTGATACACTTATTACAAAGATTAGATGTACCCCTCATAATATTAAAGCTAGGAGATGAAGGTTCTACAGTAATTACACATCTTGGCTTGGGATCAGTCCCTGCCTTCAAAGTACCAATAGCAGATACAATAGGTGCCGGCGACAACTATGCTGGAGCAATGTTATTAGGATTATGTCAAAACTATTCACTACATCAAGCTTCACTATGGGGGTCCGCAGCGGGATCTCTCGCATGTTTAGGCCATGGTTCTTTATCTCACCGATACACTTTAAACGATGTTAAAGAAAGCATCCAATCTGAAAAGACACTCCAATAATAGCCTATATGAAACCAAAATCCATAACCATTACGAAACCCTATTTCTCTCCTCAAACCCAAAAGCTAGTTGACAGCTTCGAAGGTGCTGAAATCTACGGTAAACCAAAGGGAGCGAGCCGTACGGCTCGCATCATCAATAAAGTTTTTTGTCTTATTACAGAAGAACACAAGACCGCTAGCCCTGATGAGCTAGCCCAAAACCTAAGGGTGGTGGCTAAATATTTTATAGATACTCGTGGTCAAATGACGCCAACCATTATCAATGCAATAAATTGGGTGCTAGATGAACTAGATCAACATCTTTCAAGTGTTTCAGACATTTCAACATTTATTCTCCACCGATGCGAGAGCTTCAATCGCTTGTCAATTGCCAACTTAGAACAAATACAACAGCATGGAGCCAGCTTACTAGAAAACGGCATGAATACCTTTGTGTACGATTATAGTAGTACTGTGGCAGGCATCCTCAAGCGCGCTGGAAAACAATCTAAATCACTCCAGCTCATCATACCGGAAAGTCGAGCTTTAGATGGAGGTTTACCAATTGTTAAAACCGCAATATCATCCGGGCATAAAGTGCTATACATAACCGATGCAGCTATTGGACAACAACTTCCTGTAGCTCAAGCAGCATTTATAGGAGCAGAATCTATCACAAACTTAGGCGGATGCTGGAATACAACGGGAAGTACCACGGTAGCTACACTCGCAAAAAATTACAGTGTTCCACTATATGTACCAACAGAGCTTATGAAATTTGACACTACAAATCCTCCAGGCACCATACGAACTCCTGTCTGGAAAGATATACCAGCCATCCAAACTAATGACCCAATACTATTACATAAAAATGTGTCTGTGAAAGCATATGATCTGGACCATGTCAACTCTGAGCAAATCACTGCATTTATTACAGAAAAAGGGGTGCTTACTCCAAGCCAAACCGTCTTAGCAGCGCAATCTCTGTTTGGCTAGACTACGTTTTCAAACATAGCTCTAACCTACTATTTTTTCCGTCGATTAACACTAAAGTCCATTTACATAGCCATGGCTGTATTCTATACTCGATTAACGAAACTACAACAGTTTAAATTTTGAGCTATTAACTTAGCTCCAAAACACCAAGGAGCCTCATGTATGCCCAACAATAAAACAAGCGTTGATGTAGTAATCCAGACAGAGCAAAAAGAATGGTTAGATAAAATGGCATCCAAACATTCTCTACCAGATGCTTCAAAGGTTTTACGTGTACTTATTGATTATGCGATTGAAGAAGGCTCAGAAAACGATATTTTCGATTACGTAAGATGCCGGTATTGTTACTAATACTATTATGGGCACAAATAGGCAGGAGACAATCAAATGCCAGACAAATACCTTAAACAGTACAAGGCTGTAGCTGACAAAATTCTAGAACTTCAGAAGCAACTTGATTCCTTACACAATAATTTATCACAATCATATGATGACGAAAACTTTACTATAGCTGCTGCCGCAAAGCTTAAGTCAGAAATAAAACATCAGCAATTACTACTAGAAACAATATCTAAGAACCTGAAATTCAAATAATTGCGTTCCCAACGCATCTATCTGAGTGATTTGGTGTTGCATATTATAGATAGACTAGCAAATAGTAGAACTATATACAGGAGAACTATCACAATGAAAATAACTGATATGACCTCATATATAGCATCAATTCCTCGACAAAGATCATTAAACACCTATTACGGCGATATACCAGACACCAAGACCATCACTGTTTTAGTTGAGACTGACGATGGAATTACTGGTATTGGGCAAACTCTATCACACGCTCCTCACTATGGAGACACAGCAGAATCCATAAAAAACAATATTGACAATCATATAAAGCCGTCAATCATAGGGCATAATCCATTTGACATTGAGAGTCTCTTTGACACAATGTACAAATCCATAGGAAAAAGCACCCGCTACCCGGTTACAGCTATAGAATTTGCTCTTTGGGACATAAAAGGCAAAGCACTAAATGTGCCTGTGTACAACCTTCTTGGAGGTAAATGTAATGAAGGTGCTCCACTACATGGCCTAGCCGATCGCCTAAGTATAGACGAGTCAATAGAACATATCGAGAAATTATCATCGGAAGGATGGACATGGTTAAAAAGCAAAATAGGGTTTGATGTCAATACAGACCTAACCTGGTACAAAGCAGTGTACGAAGCTGTTGGAGACAAAGTCAGATTCCAACTGGATGGAAACACTGGATACACACTTGGAGAAGCTGTGTATGCGCTTACACAAATGGAGCGAATTGGTGGCATAGCACTATTCGAACAGCCAGTTCTTCATCTGGACGAAATGGCCATCTTGACCGAACGACTAGAAGCCCCAATACAAGCTGACGAAGCCGTAACCAGTCCTAGAAGCGTCTACGAAATAGCCAAATCACATGCAGCACATGTGTTGCATTTCAAAATAGAAAAGTTTGGCGGCCTCTTACAAGCAAAACGTATGGCAGCAATTGGCGAAGCATCCGGTTTGGAATTATCTGTTGCACCGTACTTTGACATTATGGCCGCCGCAGCCGCACACTTTGCAGTATCCACTCCAAATGTAAAGTGGCCAGCTGGTTTCTCAGATATGGGAGATACACTTCTATCTCACCCATATCTTCCAGATGGTCAAGTCCTTACTCCTCCTGACAAGGCTGGGCTAGGTGTAGATATTGACGAGGATAAACTAAAGTTCTACGCATCAAAATGGGATTGATTGCTAGTAAAACATATAAAGTGCATCTAATAAATGTTCTGACTGGGGCTTGTATCGTAACCAAACAAGTACAATCTTTATACAACTTCATCTAGCACGACGCATGAAATATATCTAGCATTAGAAAAAATGCTTCGACTCAAACTTGGCATCGTTTAATTGCGAAGAGATATCAGCATATACTCATTCGTCTCAATTTTTATATAATTAGGCATCGTGAAAAAACAAAAAAGGAATTCGAATATGCTTACTCCAACATTGATCATGGGTGGTGTAGCTGGGGCTCTAGTACTGGCTGGCTACTACCAGGGTAACGACCTCCACATTACTGGACTTCAAATATCAGCAAAAATGATAGTGCAAATGATGCCACTACTACTATTGGCTTTAGTAATTGCTGGCATGTCTCAAGTATTTGCTGCCCAACAGGAGGAATTTATCACAAAGTGGCTGGGGCCCGAATCAGGGTTGCGAGGAATTATGTTAGCTTCAGTAGCAGGCACACTAACCCCAGGAGGACCTGTAGTGACCGTCCCACTTCTTGCTGGATTATTGCGATCAGGAAGCAGCATAGGTGTAGCAGTAGCATATCTAACTGGCTGGGGTGCCTGGTCATTAGCACGACTGCCACTAGAAGTAGCAATACTGGGGTGGAAATTTACACTAATAAGAGTAGCAAGCGTTTGCCTTCTACCCCCAATTGCAGGTCTAATAGCACAAACCTTTTTCTCCAAAGCAACCTAAATTGCATATCTAATATATTTTCATTCTATACGAATAGCAATAACATACACAATTGCCATACTTGAACAACTGGGGAATGGCTTGTAATTTTTGACTTCCTACTATACCAAATATGTCATAGTAACTTCACTGAAGACAACTTCTATTTTTGTCGCCTCAAACATTTTATTCCAACACATTTAATTTCTGGACGCTTGTAGGTTGTTCTGATTATCTAAGCGGTACTTCTCTCTAAATTCATCTATCAGCACAAAATGACTACCATTTAGAACGTACCAATTCTGCCATCCATTGCAAGGAGAACCGCCTATATAATATCTGCCCACCTGATGAATAGAGCCCTCAAATCCATCTTTCGTTCTTATCTTAGCATTAGGCTTTATAACTGCCATTTTATCTACTTTCTTCTGAAAATACATCTTCTGACCAGGCCGCACTAATCCATTCTCTAATATAGTAGCGAAAGATACTCGCCCTCTTTTCTTTTTCAAATCACGAACATCAAACGCATCTGAGTCATAATCTTCCGCTTTTACCTTGTCTATTCTTTGTTGTGCTAAATCTATATATTTTCCGTCCGACTCTATACCGAGCCAATCACGATGTAATCGTTTTGCAACCACACCTGTTGTACCACTCCCCATAAATGGATCAAGCACCAAATCTCCAGGATTTGTCGACGACAGAATTACTCGATACAACAGCGCTTCCGGCTTTTGGGTTGAATGAGCCGTATTACCCACCTCGTCGCGCAACCTTTCTGGTCCTTTTGCCAATGGAATTATCCACCAATCACTACGCATTTGTTTATCTTCATTGAAACCCTTCATAGCCTGATGATTAAATATATATTTACTCCGTTTAGTCACGCTTGCCCAGATTAGCGTTTCATGCGCATTCGCAAATCTCACGCCACGAAAGTTAGGCATCGGATTTGTTTTAACCCAGACCACATCATTTAATATCCAGAATCCAATATCCTGCATAATTCTTCCAACTCTAAATATATTGTGGTAACTACCGATTACCCATATGGTTCCTGAAGGCTTAAGTACTTGTCTACACGCCTTTAGCCACGCCGCGGTAAAATCATCATATGATTCAAAATCATCAAATCTATCCCATTTATCATTTACACCATCCACTCTTGTCATGTCGGGCCGATGAAGGTCATCCTCCAATTGCAGGTTATAAGGTGGGTCAGCGAATATCAAATCCACCGAATTTTTTGGCAGTGCCGACAATACCCGCACGCAATCACCTTCAATAATACGATTTCGCTCAAAATTCATGTATTCACCTTAGAAAATCATCAAATAACGCATCCTTAGATTATACTTTGCAAAATATATAGTATATAATCAATGTCCCTGCAGATTTATATACAATTAGAATACAAGCATAAGATTTTCGCAAAATTGCTTGAGTAGCGATGATTACGTGGCAATATTTCAATAGAGTTATACCGTTACATTTATGATGAAAAAAGGAAACAAAATCATGTTTTATATAGCACCAATGATAGTACTAATAGGCGCAGTGAGTTTTCACTATTTTGCTAGACGAATACCAACATCACTCAATCCAATCGTTGCCGTGACCGCCACATATGTCACCATTGCAATAATAGCAGCAACTTTAATTCCTCTATTTCCATCAGCTGGTGGCCTAGCAAAGCAAGTCCGGCAGCTCAGTTGGATACAAATCGCAATGGCCATTTCGATAATATTCCTTGATATAGGCTTTATATTGATGTACCGAAATGGATGGAACCTAAGTACAGGAAATCTCGTTACAAGCGTTTTTACCAACATTGCACTACTTGCCATAGGAGTTTTACTTATCGGAGACAAAGCTACGCCAACCAACCTAGTCGGCGTATTAATATGTATTGCTGGAGTTGCGATGATAGGCTACCAATCATAAACGAATTGATAGATCACCGAGATAGAACGATAATTGAGCTCACTCCTAGACCTAACCCTATCAACTTTGTCACAGTAACTGGCTCTCGATAAATTAATACGGCTAATATTACTGAGACAACCATACCAAGTCGTGATACAGGAAACATTATACTGCCTGCACCCCCCATACTAAACGCCATAATTAGAGCGTAGACTGCAACACCAGCCAACACACCTCCCAAAGCTCCATATCCAATCATTCTATAAGACAGAGAAAACCCATGCTTATTGATAACATGTATAGCTAATCCAACCGCAGCAAAGGTTAACCCTTCAACAATCATATAGCTAGGTGCATACGCTTGATTAGCTCCTGCAACTTGCCACAAGAAACTTCCAATACCAAACGCAAAAAGACTAAGTACAGCAAGCGATATAGATGTATTCATAATCCTCCAATTAAGTAGATCTCAGATACAATGTAAATGGCTGTATATTTTGAATGTTTGTACGAATAGAATATTACAGGTTAATAATAAACGAAGCAATTCAACTCAATACAATCAGCAAATCTATTGTAGGATCTGCGACAAAAATAGCTTAGTGCGCTCACTCTGCGGATCTTCAAACATCTGCTTAGGTGTTCCTTCCTCGACCACTTGACCTTCGTCTAAGAAAACCATCCTATCACAAACCTCTCGAGCAAAACCCATTTCATGAGTTACAACTAACATGGTCATTCCTGATTCTGCCAATTCTGTCATCACATCCAACACCTCTTTGATCATCTCTGGATCCAGAGCAGATGTTGGCTCATCAAACAACATTATCTTAGGTTGCATAGCTAATGCACGTGCAATAGCAACTCTTTGTTGCTGCCCACCCGATAGCTGACCAGGGTATTTATCAGCTTGTTCCGGAATACCTACCCTTTCCAGCAACTGCATAGCTGACTCTTCTGCTTGCTCTTTAGACCATTTCCGCACATGAAGAGGAGCCAATGTTATATTACTTAAAACAGTAAGATGCGGAAATAAATTAAATGCCTGAAAAACCATGCCTATCTCCTGTCTTATTGCAGCGATATTCTTTAGATCATTTGTTAGCTCGATCCCGTCCACGATTATTTCACCACTGTGGTGCTCTTCAAGTCGATTAATCATCCGGATAAAAGTGGATTTACCCGACCCTGACGGACCGAAGATGACAATCTTCTCACCCTTATACACCTCGATATCGATACCACGCAATGCATGAAACTCCCCAAACCATTTGTGTACTTCACGAGCTACAATTATTGGTTCATTTCTACCAACTTCATGAATATTATTCGTATTCATACTGTCTCCCGATAGTAATCTTTATAGCACAACCAGATTATAGACATCACTATGAATCTACAGCGACCACACATCCCCAAGACTACCCACTTTAGCCATATAATCCTTATACATTCTATGCGCACAATGTTTTCTTAAGAGTGGGTTAGTATGATTCAAATGCACGAACCGCACATCGCACTTAGCGTCTCCCAATCGCTTAAGTGTATCACTCACGAAGGGATGACTAACTGCAGTCATATCACGATCTGGCAACTCCCCGTCTCCATAAAAAGTACCATCTAACAAAGCTACATCAACCTTGTTTACAAATTCGCTCAAATCATATTGCCAAGCATCCCAATCATCTATATCAGGACAGTAAAACAAACTATTATTTTGCCCGCTAATTACAAACGCAAAAGTGTCTGTAAAATCTTTCCGATGGGGCACCAATACGGGTTCAACACTAATGACTGGGCTCAACTTTGTAGTACCACCTGATTCGATTGTCACTATATCAATATTATGTTGTTTAACCAGCTGGCACCATGGAGCATTGGAATTCAAAAACTCACTCATGCTTTCACTTACATATATTGGCATCAAACTCGAATTCATAGCTTCTGCTCCCAGCTGTGCCAAACCTAAATAGTGTCCTATATGAGCATGGGTTATCAATATTCCTGCCAGATTGCAATCGGGCGCAAATTGAGCCAACACATCAATTTGATGCCCGAAATCAGGTGTACAGTCCACCAGCCAACTCTTGCCAACTGTACGATCAACAAGGCCGAGACTTGTTACAAAGTGCTGTTGTGTGAGATCAGTCCTAGCAACCTGACAATTATTGCATAGACATCCCGCTTGAGGCACACCTCCATCCTGAGCTGTACCAAGCAATATAACTTCAACTCTGTCTTGAGTCATTACATTATCCACATCAACTTTTCTATGCCACACCAATTGAATTATTATTGTACTATGCCATTCTAATCATATGTAATATAGTAACTGGTATATGAATGTGAAACAATTTAATAGGTTCAGCAACCGAAGTTTACGGGTAACTGGACAAGGCGCTATCCATGCACTGCTACAGGCCCGCGAACTCGAGAAGCAAGGTATAGATATTATCCATCTAGAAGCAGGGGAACTTGATCTAGATACTCCCCCACACATAGTAGAGGCAGCCGTTAATTCACTCCAAAATGGACATACACGCTACTCCTCCACACAAGGCACATTGCAATTACGAGAATCAATCAGTCACTATATCAACACCACTAGAATAACCCAAACCACTCCAAATAATGTTGTCGTTACACCAGGTGTAAAGGGAGCAATATTCTTTGCGATAATGGCTTTAGTAAACCCCGGAGACGAGGTAATAGTTCCAGACCCTGGATTTCCTTCATATTCCGCAATTACTAAGTTTGCTGGTGGCAAACCAGTACTTTGGCACCAGCACATGGCTGAAGATTATATCTATGATATAGACCAATTATCATCAATCATCAACAATAAAACCAAAATCATTGTGCTTAACAATCCCAATAATCCAACCGGCACAGTTATGCCAACACACATTCTCGAATCCGTATCTGAACTAGCTCTCGCACACAATCTGTGGGTTATTTCTGATGAGATATATTCTCAACTATACTTCAATGGTAGTTTCCCACGTTCGATTTATACACTGCCGGGTATGGCGGACCGCACGATACTTATGGATGGTTTTTCCAAAGCCTATGCGATGACAGGCTGGAGGCTAGGATATGGCATTTTTCCTAACAACATGGTTGACAACGTCTGCTCCATCATGCTCAATGACCATTCGTGTCTGCCTGAATTTATACAAGATGCAGGCACCGCAGCTTTACAAGGCCCGCAAACATGTGTTTCATTATTGCGCAAGGAACTATGTGCTAGAAGAGACCTGGTAGTTGATGCGATAAATGATATGCCTTACATCTCATGCTTCAAACCTGAAGGCGCACTTTATGTAATGATAGACATATCTCAAATCACCGGAGTGTCCTCCCAAAGCTTTGCTGAAAAATTATTGATGGAAGGGGTATCTATGTTGCCAGGCACTATGCTAAGCAAAAACGGACAAAATGAAATACGTTTAGCATTCGTTGCAAATCAAAAGAGAATAGCCACTGCAATGGAAAGACTCGACTCAACCATAGCACAACTTACTCATTGATCTATTGTAACTGTCTCACTACGCCCAGGACAATTTTTAAAATTTTTGGCGCTATAACTTTACCGACTTCTAATACCTCAGTGAGAGTTGTGTAGCTAGTACCATCCAGATTAGCTCTATTTGTAATACCGGATACACCTAGAACACTCATACCACTATGACGAGCTACAATAACTTCCGCCACAGTGGACATTCCTACAGCATCAGCCCCAATTGTCTTTAGCATACGATATTCAACTGGCGACTCTAAATTAGGCCCTGCCAAACCTGCATACACTCCTTGATGTACGCCATATCCACACTTAGATCCTACTTGAAAAGCCATCTTACGAAGCTCTGGGTCATATGCATGCATCATATCAGGGAAACGCGGCCCAAACTCGCTGATATTAGGTCCTCGCAATGGGCTTAGCCCACTCATCCCAATTAGGTTAATGTGATCTGAAATCAACATCACATCACCAGCTTCAAACTCGGGATTAATACCGCCAGCCGCATTTGTAACAAATAACGTATCAATACCTAACATTTTCATCACTCTAACTGGAAAACCAACAGCATCCATAGAATAGCCTTCATAATAATGTGCCCGACCCTGCATCACTAATGTAGGTTGATCTTCAAGGTTGCCCACCACGAGTCTGCCAGCATGACCCTTTACCGTAGATGTAGGCCAATTAGGCAGAGTATTGTATGGTATGACTACAGAATCATTTATATCAGATGCAAGTGCACCTAAGCCAGTTCCTAGGATTATCCCAAGCTTTGGGCGCTGTTGACTTTGATCGAGAATTATCTCCGCCACATCCCGAAATTGCTGAATAGAGCTATGTTCGTTTGTCACAATAAATGCTGTTATATTACCGGTTTCCAAGCTCTCGCAGAAGTGTCATAAAGACACTTGATAGTATATCAAAATTACTTGCGCGCATGCCAGTAAGCAATACTGATAAATAGCAATTGAAATGGCAATCTTCCCCATGCCACCAATGCACTAGTTCCCATAGCTTCTCCATTAGTTTGCGCTAAATATATATTGGCCGGGAACACAGCCACCAATAGTAATATCAACCCCCATCCCGCATAAGAACGAGTATATGGATGTAGCAACATCACCCCGAACAAAATTTCAAAAGCGCCACTTATATATACTAATTCCAATGGAAATGGTAAGTAAGGTGGCATAATCTGTAAGTACCATTCCGGAGACAGAAAATGATCCACTCCAATCCGTACGTAAAACACACTCATAAGTATGACACTAGCAATTTTTATCTTTTTCATTTCAACTTTTCGATATAAGCGTAAAACAAACATTACTATAATACTTAATCGCTATAATACCACCGTGCGAATCCTGAAAACCGACAACTAAACACCTGTACTAAAACATTCAACACTATCGCCAAACAAACACCTTATGACAATATCACGCATTTACAACACTGAAATAGAAACCTTTGCCAGAACCATCCCAATTATAGATTCATCTGACATTAACAAAACCAGAGATGCTGTAAGGGATTATAGGGCACACATGGAATCCAAAGGTTTTCCTCGCCCTAGTGATCCCAACATCAAAGAGACCGAGAGAACAATTCCTGGCCCACAAAATGCGCCTGATATCAAAATACGCATGTACACTCCCAGCAATCTTCAAAGGCCAGCACCCGCTTATATAAATTTTCACGGTGGCGGCTTTATATTTGGGGATTTAGATTCTGAACATGCGCGCACATTAGCTATCTCTAAAAGCTGTCAAGCTATAGCAATTACAGTCGATTATCGACTAGCTCCAGAAAACCCTTATCCTGCTGCAATAGATGATTGTTATGCATCCTTGATATGGTTAGTCAATAATGCAGACCATATAGGTATCGATAAATCAAGGATTATTGTGGGTGGTGGAAGCGCAGGTGGCAACCTTGCAGCATCAGTAGCGCTAATGGCTCGAGACAAGCATGGACCATCTATTTGCTATCAAATGCTTATATACCCAACACTTGATGATCGCGCCAATACACAATCAATGCTACATGGTGAAGACACATATGTAATCACATCACAAAATGTATTAGATATGTGGAACTATTACCTAGGACATGACCGCAGCAATGTCCCATGCTACGCTGCCCCATCTCGAGCCTCTGACCTTTCTAACCTTCCACCAGCATACGTAATGACTTGCGAACATGATCCATTGCGCGACGAAGCTATAACTTATGCAATGCGATTAATGGATGCCGGAGTCCCGGTGGAACTACACAACTATCCCGGCACCGTGCACGGCTTTGATTATCTTATCCCTTGTGATATTTCTAAACGCGCAATACACGATGAAATCAATATATTTAAACGTGCTACACAAAAGTAATATCTAACACTTAGTTGTATGGACATAAATGGGCAAAAACTCTATGCGCTACTCTAGCGTTTAATTATAAACTTTCCACTGATTTCTCTGGTTTCCATCCACTTTATTTCAACCTCATCCACCTTGGCGTGCATTGGTCCTTTATGTAGATATCGAATCAAATCATTTAATGAACTTCCTTGTCCCTGAGCTTCAACCTGGACGGAACCATCCTTATTATTTCTAACCCAGCCTTGTAAACCAAGCTCATTTGCTTTAAGCGCCGTATGATATCTAAAAGCAACACCTTGAACTATACCTCTCACGAGTGACTCCATACGTTTTGTTTCTTCTCCCATAATAGACCTCGCGCCACTCTAGACACACAACTTTCGTACTACAGAGCATCCCTCCAACACATTAGCAACACAGTGATCGGCAGTAGTATCTCCCTCACCCTCATGCCTAACAAGTATTGTAGTCATACCTAGCGATTTAGCCATCTCCAGATTGCGTTCCTGGTCGTCCAGAAAAATACACTCAGACGGATCTGCTTTAACACTTTCGAACAATGCGTCGAAAGAACCCTTCGCAGGTTTAGGAATAAATTTGCTTGCATATACATCGACTATTACCGAAAAATACTTGTCTACACCGAGTGCAGAAAGTACATTAGCCGCATGATTTCTATCCGAATTTGTGAAAACTGCCTTTTGTAAGGGTATTGCTTCCATCTCCATAATAAGTTCAGTATTTGTTCCTATATAACTACTGTACGGAACATCATGCACATACTCCACATATCCATCCGTGTCAAAGTCCTTGTAATCATGCTGTAATCCTGCTAAGCTAGTACCGTATTTGCGAAAATATGCTTCACGCTGTGAAGCCGCTTTATCTTCAGGAACACCCACTACCTCCACCATATACTGATGAATCCTATCTCGCACCTCAAACCACAATCCACAAGACGCAGGATACAAAGTATCATCTATATCAAACACAGCCCATGTATATTCTCTAACCATAAATTATCCTATTCGACTATCGCTATTTTTCCCAAAACAATTCTATCTGAAACATCTTGTTCACCGCCAACCGTTAATCTCTCACCTCCATCAGGAGCATATATCCCAACCGCCAAAGTATATATACCTTCTTTGACATTGTCCGGTATATATACCCCATGCATATCAGTTACTATCTCACTATTTTCCCATAAATTAGTAGGCATACTACCACCCACAGGTTCGCTATCATTCTGTGCAACTGGAGGAAGATTAATATCATCATAAATATGTATAAAAATTTTGTACCTAGAGTTTATCTCTCCACTGGCACTCCAATCAAGGGTAACCTGGACCACATCTTCGGGACTAAACTCTCTACTATTTACTCCATACCGACGCAATCTTATAACGTCACCAAAATTTCCATCGATATCTTTCATCTCCACGTCATCAGCTACATCATATGTGGCAACTCGAACCTGTCCATACCAGCTTTCAGCAGTTTTAAATGTATGTAAATTTAACCATTTCTCAACTACACCTTCCGGATCAGCTTGCTTTTCTCCCCAAAACACGCCAATTAATCTAGAATAACTATCCGCAATTTTCTCTAGTTCAACTATTTGTTTCTGAGTATTAAATGGCCTAGTACGAGCTACTTGAAATACGTTCTCCATACTGGGGTAGTAATATGAAATGACCTCCGCCTGATTAGGAGCATTCAACAGAACCGCGTCACCTTCTTTATATTGGTAAAGCATATCAGTCACAAGCCCACGATAATCATCTCGCTGATAATATTCATTATGATACATGTTATCAAGCGAGAGATACGTGCAACTAATAATAATTCCAAAAGTAACTAAAGATAATATACGGCCCGGGATATAAAAATACTTTATTAGCCGTTCAAATCCATTAGCAGCGATAATTGCTACTGCTGGAACTACTAAGACTAAGAATTTTTCAAATGCTTCGCTAAAAAGACCGAACATCAGGATTAAACCCACCGGAGTTATCATCCACGTCGAAATCCATTTCATACGAACCCTACCACTGGCTAATCCGATGGTTACAACGATACCTAGACAAACTAACCCGAGCACAATATCCGTGACTTCTACAGTTGGTCCGAAAGACAACCAACTCCATACCTCCCACACAACGTTTTCAGTTGATATACCAACCCTTTCAGCTGGCCAAAATACCAAATGCTCTATTGCAGTTGACAACCAAGGTATATACAACACAACAATGCCAACCTGGAGACAAACAAATTCAAGCAAAATCCTCTTTCTGGTTTCTTGATCGGACCTAATCCCTTCATAAACACATGCAACATTGATAGCAATCAATATAAACCCGAAGACATAATGAACATACATACCTACGACACCACACAGAACAAACAAAACACGCCATACACTAAACAATGCAACATTACTTGTTTTGCTTTCATCGCGAAGCTTTATACTTGTATAAACCAAAATTACACTAAGCAATGTGCAAACCATATACATCCGCACCTCTTGCGAGTAATAAACCAGACCTGGATGTATGGAACCTAGTAGCGATGCCAAGATACCAACCACGTAATTACCGCTTTTTCTTCCGATAAGATACATACAGCTCACGACAACTAGACCAACAAATGCTGAGAGACTACGTAGCGCAAATTCAGACCCACCCATCATTCCGGACCATACTTTCAACAAAATATAATATCCTGGCGGATGAACATCTGATGCGGATGCCGAAACAATCTCCATAGTACTACGTAATATCATTTTTACAGAATTACCTTCGTCATACCACAAAGATTGTGATTCTATTAAATTGAACCTCAGATAGGTAGCTAAAAGGATAACCAGTACTAATCCGAAATATCGGAGAACAATCTTAGTGCAATCTTGCATTTTATAAATCAAAACCACCCTAATTATTGCGATCTGCTATATGGTCTTTAACACTATGATATACGGGCATTAGGTTAAAATCGTAGTCAGCCATTCGAAAGTAATACCAACTTTGATCTACTTCAGCATCAGATGCTCGTTTAAAGTACCAAAAGTTTACAACTCCTACCCATGGCCACTCTCTACTTGCCCGTTCATAGGCTAATGGAATCCATCTTGCTTGTTGCTCGAGTGTAACCTGGCCAAAAGTTGGATGGATCCCACTCCCATCTGGCAGTGCATTCCAGTTCATCTCACTTATCCATATAGCTTTCTCACTGTCATTATGAGCAACCATAATGTCACGTATATACTTGTTGCGAGCAAAATTAATTACTCCTGGATGCATTCTGTGATCAGTTGGTCCCGACCACAAACCATACCCCTGGACTGACATAATATCGAAACAATCAGCTGCGCCCGATTGGTACATTCTCTCTAAATACACGAAGTCATTCAAGTCTCTGGCACTAAGTGCGACTGTGGGCGCCAGCGCAGCTGCCAACACGACTGCATCGGCATTGGCATCCTTAACAGCCCGGTATGCCACACACAACATTTCTGTATAGTCTTCCGGACTAACTGACTGTTCTCCCCATTCCGGATAAATGTTAGGCTCATTCCAAATTTGGTAGTAGGACACATCGCCTCTATATCTATCAACAACAGCGTGAATATAATCGGCAAAATCCTCATATGATGTCGGAGGAGCAAACGCCCCCTTAACACCACCTAATTCCTGCGCCCAAGCAGGTGGAGAAGACAATCTTGCTATCACCTCTAAATCATACTCTTCTGCCAGTCCCACAATGTGATCATACTTAAGCCAGGAATCAACACTGTTCCCCGATCGGCGATCATCATAATCTCCCTTAGCATGAACCTCGATATCCGCCCATGGAAACTCCTGTCGAATCCAATTGAAACCCGCATCCGATATAATTTGGACCTGTCTTTCCCTCTTATGCAGTTCAACCTCTTGTTCTAGAAAAGTGTTTATGCCATATGGGATTACATTAGCCATAACAGGTTTTGACTCTAAACGCAAATTTGGCCTTGCGCGCAAGTAACTTGCGCTCAATTGCCACAACGCCCTTATTTGAGCGTCAAACTCATCCTCTCCAGTTATGTCAAAAACCACGTCATCACTATATCTAACCGATTGAGTTGCATCAGATCGCAACACAGCAAACGATAGTATTAAGATACCGAACAACAACATTGACGGCACCAAAACGAACCAAAGTCTCTTTCTAGTAATAAACATCATACTAGACACCCTGATTTGGTTTCATGATTTTGTACATTTACGGATTGAACTCTTATCAACATGCAACTAGCAGTGATTCAACATAGGAACGCATTTTATGGTGCCAAGCGCTCTATCACCCAAATCTCATCTCCATCTAAATAATACATAAACCGATCATGTAACCTATCGGAACTTCCTTGCCAAAACTCAAACAATTCAGGCAACAATCGATATCCACCCCAGTTTTTTGGCCTTTCAACTGAAACGCCTTTATATCTATCAGCTATCTCCCTATACCTAACTTCTAGCTCAGCTCTATTCTCTATACGATCACTCTGGGGTGAAGCAATCGCACCAATTTGCGCTCCTCTAGGCCTACTTCGAAAATAACCGTCCGACTCAACCGATGTTAGTTTTTCAACAGATCCACTTACCCTAACTTGCCTTTCAAGGCTTTCCCAGTAAAACAAGATTGACGCCTTAGGGTTCTCCTCAATTTGTCGGCCTTTTTCACTGTTATAGTTACTATAAAAAACAAAGCCCAGCTTTGTAACTTCCTTAAGTAACACAGTCCTGATAGAAGGGATTCCATCAGAACCAGTTGTAGCAAGAGCCATCGAGCTAAGCCTATGGCCACCCGTCTCATAAGCATCCTGTTGCCATTTAATATATTGGTCTATGGGATTCTCGCACAACAACTGTTTAGTTAATTTAGCCATATTGGAACTGATATTTGATATACGTCAAGCACACTAACTTAGACTATCACGAACATCCTCCAATTTTCCTGCAGACATGAGCTTATGACTTTTCTTTTCAATAAAATCCGCATATTCGCTCATTAATATAGTTCCAGGTTTTCGAAAATCATAAACCTCAGGTTGATCACGGAAAAACTCCCGATGCACTCTAGTCCAAACCAATCTTCCATCCGTATCAATATTGACTTTTACCACCCCTAGCTCTACAGCCTTTGCAAATTCGTTTTCATCAACCCCGCGAGCCGAAGCATCTAGGGCACCACCAGCATCATTTATCCTTTCCACTTCTGATTTCGGAACCGAGCTGGAACCATGCATTACTAGTGGAAAATCTGGCAGCTTTTCTTGTATAGAAGCGATTCGGTCGAAATGCAGCCCTTGTCCCCCTGAAAACTTGTAGGCTCCATGGCTTGTTCCTATTGCAACCGCAAGACTATCACATCCGGTTTTGAATACAAACTCTTCAGCCTCATCTGGATCAGTTAACATGGCGTGCTTTTCATCTATCTGTATGTCTTCTTCTACCCCACCCAACATACCTAATTCAGCCTCAACGCTAATCCCTTTATCATGCGCTGCGTCTACTACCCGCTTTGTAATGTCAATATTTTCAGCCAAGTCATAATGCGATGCATCAATCATGACCGAACTATAAAAACCCGATTCAATGCATTCGTAGCATGTCTGTTCATCTCCATGATCTAGATGTACGGCAAAAATGTTATTAGGGTACATTTGCTCAGCAGCTAGAATAATAGCCTGTATCATAATAACTCCAGCATAACCTCTGGATCCTTTAGATATTTGTACAATGAACGGGGCTTCTGCCTTAGCGTTACCTTCAAACAAACCTATAGCTTGCTCCATGTTATTTATATTGTAAGCTCCGACAGCATATTCACCATATGCATGTTCAAATAAGTCAGAGGTAGTTACAATCATAGTTATCCTCCATAAAATTTAATATCCAAAAAGCTCAAACTCTACATGTCTACTACTTTTCTGATCTCTGCAATGTTATGCGCAATTCTCGTTCCACTACTGAATATAGCACTCCCTGCTACAATAACACTAGCACCTGCCTGAACCACCAAGTGAGCATTGGACACTTTTATACCACCATCAACCTCTAGCTCCGCTTGAGATTCAGTTTCATCCAGTATCTTTCTGACACTAGCAATTTTTGCCATGGTTGCAGGAAGCAATTCCTGCCCACCGAATCCAGGATACACTGACATAATAAGAACCAAGTCAACATTGGGTATGACTTCTAAAATCTTTTCCAGCTCCGTATCAGGATTTAAGGTTATACCAGGTCGCACTCCTAAAGAGCGTATCATGTCTACTGTCTCACGTAGTCTGCCACAACTTTCCACATGAACTGTAATTATATCCGCCCCGGCCTCAGCAAATTCCTTCAAATAAATGTCGGGGTTTGATATCATTAGATGGACATCCATAACTGCATTATATTGAACTAATAAAGGCTTTAATGATTTCACAACATTTGGGCCCATAGTAATGTTAGGCACAAAATGGCCATCCATAACATCGATATGAACGTATTCACATCCTTCCTGTAGACATATCTCCACTTGATTCCCAAGACATGCAAAATCAGCTGAGAGTATGGATGGTGCAAGTTTAACTTTAGCCATTGATCATATTATCGACAACACAGCTTCTGCAACATTGTCAGCAGTAATCCCTAGATTTTTGTAAACAGTGTCTGCAGGGGCTGAGGCACCAAATCTGTCTATGCCAATAATCCTACCTCTGTCACCAACAAACCTATCCCACCCAGCACTGACTCCAGCTTCTATTGCTACACGAGCCTTGATATTTCGAGGTAGAACCTGCCCTCTATAGTCTTCTGTTTGCTCATCAAATATTTCAGTACTCGGCATTGATACGACCCTCACATTGACACCCCTCGCCTCCAACATTGTACTAGCATCCAACGCAATGTGAACCTCGGAACCTGTACTCAAAATTATAGCCTGTGGCTGGTTCTTGGACTCTTTCAACACATATCCTCCTAGTGCCGCCCCGCTTGCTGGAGACAAACCATATTCACGGTGTAAGACTGGCAACTTTTGTCTTGTCAGCACCAAAGCTGTCGGACCGTTTCGTCTACTCAAGGCACTTCTCCAAGCCTCGACCGTTTCAGTAGCATCAGCAGGTCTAATCACAGTCAATCCAGGTATCGAGCGAAGTGACAGCAAATGCTCTACGGGTTGGTGTGTAGGACCATCTTCACCAACCCCAATAGAATCATGAGTAAATACATATATTACTTGCAATCCCATCATCGACGCCAATCTAATCGCCGGTCGCATATAGTCTGCAAAAACCAAAAATGTTCCGCCGTACGGAACTAAGCCACCGTGCAATGAAATACCACTCATTATTGCACCCATTGCATGCTCCCTAACACCATAATAGATATATCCCCCTGAACCATTATTGGAATCAAGAATACTCTGACCATCGACCAAAGTGCTGTTAGATCCTGTTAAATCTGCCGAGCCACCAATTAGATTTGGCACTTCATCTATTACATTCTGCAATACAGCGCCGGAAGCTGCTCTTGTGGCTATAGATTCAATGTCTGCAAAATCAGGCGTAACATCAAAAATAGCTTCAGAATATTGGCCTGACAAAAACTTGGTAAACTCAGCATGTTCTTCAGGATATTTACCTCGATAATCCTCGACCAATCTACTCCAATCGCGTTGAGCATCTGAACCCCTATTAGCTGCGTCTGAAAGAACATTCCTTGAGTCTGTATCAATATAGAAACTTTCACTTACAGGTAAGCCAAGGATTTCTTTAGTCAAAACAATCTCTTCATCGCCCAAAGGCTCTCCATGGGCCTTTGCTGTTGACGCCCTATTAGGACTACCAAAGCCGATAATCGTACTACAAGCAATCAACGTGGGTTTTTCTGTTTCGGACTTAGCCTCACTCAAAGCATCACTTACACTTTGACAAGAATGGCCATCAGCCTTTGTAGTATGCCAACCGTATGCATTAAACCTTCTTACTACGTCATCACTGGTCGATAAATTTGTCTTGCCATCTATAGTAATTTTATTGTCATCCCATAAAACAATCAATTTACCTAGTTTACTGTGCCCAGCGAAAGAACAGGCTTCATGAGAAATACCTTCCATCAAGCAACCATCACCTGCTATGACATATGTGTAATGGTCAACCAAAGGAAATCCATCCCTATTAAATCTAGCCGCCAGCCATCTTTCTGAAATTGCCATTCCTACTGCATTAGCCAAACCTTGTCCTAATGGCCCAGTAGTCGTCTCGACTCCAGGAGTATGACCATATTCAGGATGGCCAGGAGTTATACTACCCCACTGCCTAAAGTCCTTTATATCATCCAAGGTAACTGAATATCCACTCAAATGTAGTAATGCGTATAAAAGCATACTGCCATGACCTGCTGATAGTACAAATCTGTCACGATTCATCCAATCGACGTTACTAGGATCGTGACACATAAACTGAGCCCATAAAACCACTGCCGCATCGGCCATACCCATAGGTAGGCCAGGATGCCCTGAATTCGCACGCTGCACAGCATCCATAGCCAACCCCCGAATAGTGTTGGCACAGCCACGCAAATCCTCAGTATTTGTAGATCCTATCAAGCCACCATCACCCATTCTTTACCCTCCTATAACAATCAATAAAGAAGTATCTTAAACATATAGCAGCATTATAGCGGAAGTATCAATAACCCATATGTTTTAATTGATTATTATCGTTCCGCCAATCTGCTTCCACCTTAACAAAGGTTTGCAAATAGACTGATTGTTCTATCATTTTTTCAATCTCGCGTCTAGCTCTAATTCCTATTGCTTTGATCATGCTACCATTTTTCCCAATCACAACACCTTTGTGTCTATTATTTTCTACCACAATAGTTGCTATTATCTCTATCTTACCATCCTCTTTTTCTATAAACTCTTCGACTAGTACTGCGATTCCATGCGGTATCTCATGTCTAAGGAAATATAATGCCGATTCTCGTAGTAGTTCACCGGACAAATCCCTTACACTCTTATCAGTAATTTCGTCATTTTCATAATATTTGGGTCCTTCCGGCATCAAATCAATGATATCACTCTTAACTTTGTCAACATTATCTCCACGTTTAGCAGAAACAAGCATCCAGATTGCCTTATCACACAAACCACGATAAATATTTGTATGTTTTATTACATCCTTAGGCTTTAGTAAATCGCTTTTATTCATGGCCATGTAAACTTTAGCCGAAGCATTAGTTTTCTCAATAAACTGAGCTACGCGACGCTCTTCACTACTTGGTTTTTTTGTAACATCAACGATCCACAGGACTACATCAGCATCTTGTACTGCACCCCTTGCAATTGCTAGCATAGTTCGATCCAAAAGGTAATTAGGCCGAAGCACTCCTGGAGTATCAACAAATATTACTTGAGTGTTATCAGTAGTTAGAATTCCACGCTGCGCATCCCTAGTGGTCTGAGGCTTAGCAGAGACTATTGCAATTTTCTGGCCGAGCAAAGAATTTATAAGGGTAGATTTACCGACGTTTGGTGATCCAACAACTGCGACAACGCCCGACTTATACATCATACAAGATACCACCAACGATTGATATGATCGATTCAATCATTAGATAATTCAGCTCAAACTAACGACTGAACCTGATACGTCGCAGACCTAATAATATCGTCACCATCACTAATGTATATCACCGGCAAACAATGCCTTACACGACTACTATAAATTTCGTTCACTGTAGATTCTTCTACACTAATAATTCCGTTCAGTCGCCTGTTTGGATATTTCTCAGAATCACCACCGACATATACCGAAGGCACGACACTTAAATCTAATTCCCGAAGCATACATACTGTCATTACTCCATTGGACATAACTCCATCTACATCTGCCCGAGGATGCGCCAATCCCTTTTTTATTATCCAATCAATTGCACTCATTCCAGAATATACTGCCCCATAATCACTGACAACTCTAATAGGGAAAATTGTGTCTTGTGTCTTCAGGCTATTTAAGCCGTAACGCACATAGGTCATCGGACAATAATCGCGTATATGCCTACTACGAAGCTCTGACAATTTTATTCCGTGCACTAAAAAACTGTACTGTTTATTAATCAACAAACAACAGGCTAACGCTTCAACAGGAGGGATAGGCTGTTTCATGGTGTGATGTACTGGACCAACAAATTTAACAACTTCAAATTCCCATTGCAGTCAGAGTCTGCAAGGTTCCTTTTACCGATGCAACTGACCGATCAAACATTTCCTTCTCAACTTCATCCAATTCTACTTCTACAATCTCTTCAAGTCCGTTAGCTCCTAAGATAGCCGGCACACCAACAAATAAGTCGGTTAGTCCATATTCACCTTGCAAACAAGCAGTTACGGGTAGTACACGCCGCTGGTCTTTCAAAATTGCCTCAACCATCTGTGCAACACTAGCAGCAGGAGCATAATACGCTGAGCCATCACCAAGCAATCCCACTATCTCACCACCACCATTACGAGTTCTATCGACTATTGCCTCTATTGTGTCCCTACTCAAAAACTCATGTAAAGGAATACCACCAATTGATGTATGCCTAGTCAAAGGTACCATATCATCACCGTGACCACCTAATACCATGGCCTGTACGTCTTTAACCGACACACCGGCCGCCTCAGCAACAAAGTATCTGTATCGTGCAGTATCAAGCACTCCAGCCTGTCCAATAACACGTTCTCTTGGAAATCCTGACACCTGATGCCCTAAATATACGATCGCATCTAATGGATTAGTAACAAATATAAGAATTGTATTAGGCGATCGCATCACAACCTGTTCTGTAACTTGTTTGGCTATTTTAGCATTTGTACTAATGAGATCCTCCCGTGACATCCCAGGCTTTCGGGGGATACCAGCAGTTATTACGACTACATCTGAATCGATGGTTTCATCATAACTGGAAGTACCAATCACTTGCGCATCCGAACCATCAACAGGAGTGGATTCAGCCAGATCAAGCGCTTTGCCCTGCGTCTTTTCTTGTAGACTTGGAATATCAAGCATTACCACATCTGCCAATTCTTTTGCAACTAATATATGCCCCACGGTTGAACCTACAAACCCCGAGCCAACTACAGACACTTTCTTGCGCACTATACTACCTCCCTATTGTTATTTAACACAATTAACACGGCTTTGCTCTCAAATTATAGACTGACAGAAACGCCTTGATTGTCTTCCGCAGATTTCATAGCAACAAACGCGGCTATAGCTACAGATAACATATCTTCATCAGGCTCTCTAGTGGTTAATCGCTGCAAGGACATACTAGGTACCATTAAAATTCGAATAATTGGATTATGCATATTCTTAGCAGTATATCTTATATACTCGTAAGATATTGACGCTAGTATGGGCAAAAGACATAATCTAGACGCAATTTTCAATAACAATGGCATTGGACCAAGTGCAGCGAAAATTAATACGCTAAATACCACAACCACTAACAAGAAGCCTGTGCCACATCGTGGATGTTCCTTAGGAAACGATGCTACAGTTTCCGGCGTCAATTCCGCATCAGATTCGTAAGCGTTAATCGTTTTGTGTTCAGCACCATGATAACCATAAAGTCTGTCGACATCCGGCAATAGGCCAATAGCCCACACATATCCCACCAACAAACCTAGACGTACTAGTCCTTCTATAACGTTTAGACCCATGCCTGATATGCCTAGAACAGTCTCGCCTGCCTCCACCACTAACGACGGCAACACAAAGAATATTCCTATGCCAATTCCCAATGAAATCGAAATTGATCCCCATTCTAAGGGAGCCTCGTACTCAGCCTCCTCACCTTCTGCGACTGATGCTGAATACATTAGGCTCCTTATACCAAGACCAAATGCATCAACCAATCCAACAACACCACGAATCAAAGGTGCTTGAGCCAATTTGCCTCTGAGGGGACCACTCAATTCCTTCCTAAATAACTCGATATTACCGTTAGGGTTTCTAACAGCAACTGCCATCACACTTTTGCCGCGCATCATCACACCTTCAACTACAGCCTGACCACCATAAATGTTCAATTGATCGCCCAAAATCATATCCCCTAATCAAAAACCGTACAAGTTCAACCACACGACAGAAATTCTACAATTCGAACTATGGAGCGTCAAGTGATAGTTAGTACCATTATGTTATACTGACTGCTTGACTAATCTACCGCAACTCAAACGTATTACGCGTGTTCTTACCATTAAGCAGATAAGGCTACCACAAATTGACTGATCTGCCCAAAGACGACGCTCTGCTTGTAGAGCAAGCCCAGCGCAACCCCGAAGAGTTTGGGGTTATATATGAACGCTACGTACACAAAATATACACCTACATCTACTATCGTACAGGAAATGTACATGATGCTGAGGATCTGACAACCACGGTATTTATGCAAGCAATGAACCATCTGCCTAGGTACACAAATCGTGGTCTCCCATTTTCAGCATGGCTATACCGCATTGCCCACAACTTGGTGTCCAACTGGTACCGTGACCAAAAGCGTCGCGAGGTTGTCAACCTTGAAACAAAGAAAATCACTGCTAACCCTGACGATAGTCCTGTCAAGATAACTGTAACAAACGAAGAAACCGAAATGCTTTTAGAAGCTATACGCTCACTTCCCGCCGACCGACAAGAATTGTTGATACTGAAATTCGTCGAAAAACTTTCAAACAAGGAAATAGGTAAAATGATGCGTCGCAGCGAAGGGGCTATAAAGAGCCTATATCATCGCACGCTTATGACCTTAAGAAAAAACCTTAACAACAAAATGAGTGACCAATGAATTCGCATTCTAAACAGCAATCAAACACTGACAAGAAATCCCACTCTAAAGCTAACGCATCTTCGTCCTTGAAAGATCTGCTCAATACATCTCATGCAGTGAAGAGAGCACTAGAGCCACAAAGTCCTCGCCAATCCTTTATAGATGAATTAGCAGAAAACCTCGACTCAAATGTGGAGCACGCACGTGAAACAATGCAAATTCTTGAGGATCGAAAACAACGAGTAAAGTGGACCGCAATTGGAGCAGGAGTGGGTATTTACACCATCAGCATAGGAATAGTATTCGCTAAGTTTATAAAATGGATATTGCAACGACGTAGTGACGATAAACCCAATACATAACATTCAACTATCCCATTGGCCATTTAATTTCAATGCTCGACAGTGATAAGACTGACCATATAAAACTACTGTACTGGATGATGCTCACAAGAGCAGTAGACGATAGAACTATATCGCTTGCAAAGCTTGGAAAAATACCCGGCACGATTTTCTCCCAGAAAGGTCATGAAGCTATCTCAGTTGGTGCTGCATGTGCACTATCTAAGGTGGATATTGTT
The DNA here is from genome assembly GCA_002346435.1 of Anaerolineales bacterium UBA3001. Taxonomy (GTDB): domain Bacteria; phylum Chloroflexota; class Anaerolineae; order Anaerolineales; family UBA11657; genus UBA11657. Next base: position 6,953 of record DDZT01000034.1, on the reverse strand, counting down.
GCACCTATGCATCGCGATCTAGGAGCATATTTAGTTCGTGGAATGACCCCTGGTCGAATATTTTCACAAGCTATGGCTCGAGCCACTAGTCCTAGCCAAGGG
>DDZT01000034.1:0-6554 GCA_002346435.1 Anaerolineales bacterium UBA3001 | reverse complement strand
GAGCCACTAGTCCTAGCCAAGGTAGAGATGTAAATACACATGGTATGGGAGATATAGACTTAGGCATAATTGGTTATGTTAGCCACTTACCACAATCAATGACAGTTGCTCTGGGAGCAGCATTTTCATTCCAATATCGGAAAGAGCCACGGGTAGCACTAACCTTCACTGGTGATGGCGCCTCGTCTGAAGGTGCATTTTCAGAAAGTCTAAACCTGGCTGCAGTACTAAAGCTACCTATAGTTTTTATTCTGGAAGACAACCAATATGCCTACTCAACACCATCTAAATATCAGTATGCAATAACTGACCTTGTTGCGCGCGCAACAGCTTTTGGACTTCCGGGAATTACAGTAGCCGGCAATAATGTTCTAGATGTTAGGAGTACCACCATCAAAGCTATTGATCGCGCCAGAAATGGAGACGGGCCAACTTTAATAAAAGCTAATACCATGCGCATGGAAGGACATGCCTTGCACGATTCAGCCGAATACGTACCAAAAGAATTGTTGGATGAATGGAAAGTAAAAGACCCAATAGAAAACTATAAAACGATGCTATACGAAAAAGGGATTCTAAATAAACAAACTGAAAAAATCCTAAAGGAGCAAATCAACAAAGAAGTATCTGATGGTGAACAATGGGCAGAAAACAGTCCATATCCTGATCCTAGCACTCTAACAGAAGGTGTATATGCCTGAAATTACATTTCTACAAGCTATTAATCAGGCACTCCATCAAGAAATGGAAGCTGACGACACAGTATTTATGTTAGGTCAGGACATAGGTGTATTGGGCGGAGCCTTTAAGGCTACTGAAGGCCTCTTTGACAAATTTGGTCGAGATCGAGTGATTGATACACCTATGTGCGAATATGCCTTCTCAGGTTTGGCAAATGGTGCTGCGCTAATGGGTTTACGACCAATCGTAGAATTCCAATTTGCTGATTTTATTTCAACTGGATTTGACCCTATCGTACAATTTGCTGCAACCCATCACTATCGACAAAACAATCCTTTGCCGATAGTGTTTCGTGCCCCATGGGGCGGAGGATCATATGCAGGCCCATTTCACTCACAATGTCCAGAAGCATGGTTTGCTCATACCGCAGGCCTAAAAGTAGTCATACCATCTAATCCATATGATGCTAAAGGTCTACTCATATCTGCAATAAGAGACCCTAATCCTGTCATATTCTTCGAACCGAAATACTTGTATAGGAGTCAAAGTGGAGAGGTTCCATTAGATGCGTACACAGTTGACTTAGGCTCAGCTAATGTTTCTCACACTGGCGATGATATATCGATAATTACTTATGGAGCCATGGTTCCGGAGGCTATTACAGCAGCTAAAACACTAAATAAATCAAATATCTCATGCGAAGTAATAGATTTACGCACAATATCTCCTTTAGACTTACCAACAATCTTGGACTCTGTAAAAAAAACCGGCAAAGTACTAATACTCCATGAAGCTCGTAAAACTGTCGGTATAGGAGCAGAGATAGCTGCCATAGTTAGTGAAAATGCATTTGAATACCTAGATGCTCCCATAAAACGGGTTACAGCACCTGACACTCCCGTACCCTATAGTCCGCCGCTGGAAAATGCATATCGGCCAAATTCAGACAATGTAATCGAGGTAGCTAAACAACTATATTATTTCTAACAAAATCCAATTGAGAATTACTGAGATATAATAACTAATCTCCAACTATATTCCGCATTCGTCCTATACCCTCAACCTCAGACTCTAGAACATCACCGGGAACAAGAAAACGAGGTGGCTTCCTAACAAAACCAACACCAGCTGGTGTGCCAGTAGCAATTACATCACCCGGAAATAGAGTGTGCCCTTTAGAAAAAATTGATATTGTTTCTGCCACTGAATAAATCTGATCTGACGTGTTGGACTCCTGCATTATCTCGCCATTTACCCAACACTTTATACCCAAACACTGAGGATCATCAATCTCATCGGAAGTTGCAATCCAAGGCCCCATAGGACACGAACCATCCAAACTTTTACCCAAATAAAATTGCTTATGTCTATATTGAATGTCACGGGCAGATATATCATTCAGAACAGTATATCCAAAAACATTCATTAAAGCTTTGTCTGCATCAACGTTAATGCATTCTCGACCAATAATCACCGCAAGCTCTACCTCCCAATCAATTTGACTTGAAACTGATGGATCATATGGAATTTTTCCATACGGACCATTTATAGTATTAGTTCCCTTTGTAAACACTAGGGGATATCCTGCTTCTACGGAAGACGAACTGCCTTTGCCAGCGGTCTCCTCAGCATGTGCTGCATAATTCTTCCCTAGGCACATTACATTACCAATCAAACTCGGTATAGGAGCAATTAGGGAGCTATTATCTATAGGAGAAATATCAATATCATCTTTGAGAGTTCTATATCGCTCTTCCATTTGTTCAGACGCAGCTATCCACTCAATCATAGTTGTCGGCCATCCTTCTGAATCATTCAAATACTGAACACCTTCATCAGATATCACGCCCAACTGTGTCAGTCCACCAACATTAAATGTACCTATACGCATTTTTTTCTCCTTGCTAATAAAAGTTGGTTCAATTATACATATACTGTAGCAAACTGGTCAAAAGTCGCCTGACTATTTTGTACATAAGGAAAACTAACCTATATAACATCCGCCTATACCAGTTACCATATATAATCTTATATAATATTTCCAACATACAACACCAACACAGGCATCTAATCATGAACGTAGGCATCAAATTGGGAGCCGTCTTCCCGCAAACTGAAATAGGTACAAATCCACTAGCTATACGAGAATATGTTTTGGCTGTTGAGCAATTAGGTTTTGATTATATTTTGGCATTTGACCATGTACTTGGAGCTGACATATCAAATCGCAAAAATTGGGACGGTCCTTATACTAAAGAGCACTCATTTTATGAGCCATTTGTATTGTTTGCTTATATCGCGTCTATTACATCAAACATAGAATTAGCTACCGGTATAATTATTCTCCCTCAACGACAAACCGCATTAGTTGCTAAACAAGCTGCTACTCTCGACTTGCTTAGTAATGGCCGGCTAAGACTAGGTATTGGTATTGGCTGGAATCCAGTAGAATATGAAGCACTTGGAGAAGATTTTAGCAACCGTGGTATTAGATCAGAAGAACAGGTCGATGTAATGCGTGCCCTGTGGACCAATGAAACAATCAACTATGAAGGCACTTGGCATAATATAAGCGACGCAGGCATCAACCCTCTTCCTATTCAAAAACCTATCCCCATCTGGTTTGGAGGCAAATCCGAAAAAGTCCTAGAACGAATTGGACGTATAGGAGACGGATGGATAGCTAGCGGACTAAATGGGCCAAACCAGGAAAGCAGTCTAATATTTGAGAAAATTCATGAATACACTAAGAAAGCGGGCAGAAAACCTGCGGATATTGGATTAGAAACATGGTTGTCCGCCAAACAAGCTCCATTAGAATTGCTAGCTGATCAAGTCTTAGAATGGCAAGAAGTAGGAGCAACCCACATAGGCCTCACAACAATGGGAGCAGGCTATTCCAACATAAAAGAACATATACTAGCTCTAGAACACTTTAAAAGCATGATATATAGCAACAGACTCTAATCCAATGGGTATCTACGCCTAATACCTTGGAGAGTGTGTGTTCTATTTCACCTGTATTTTGATATAATAACCATCTAGCTCTAACATTAGCAAAACACATTCAATAGAATTTACTATTTACAATTTGAGCACGAAAGATAAATATGAAACGTACATTTAAAGATTATTTGCGAATATGCATAGCAGGATTTTGTATGGGAGCCGCTGATATCGTCCCTGGAGTATCAGGAGGAACCATGGCATTCATACTAGGTATATACCAAGAGCTACTAAACTCTATAAAGTCTGCAGACTCACATCTGCTCCGCTTACTACTTAAACTAAAATTTAGTGAAGCGTCCAGCTACTTCCCATGGCGTTTTTTAGCAGCGGTAGGTACCGGAATTTTTATTGCAATACTTACGCTTGCCAAAGTCCTTGAAACCTATCTAGAAAATAATCCTACGCAAGTCTGGTCTTTTTTCTTCGGACTAGTGTTAGCATCGATATTTACAGTTGCCCGTAGCATAAGAAACTGGGACATACCACTGATATTGTTTGCATCTGTCTCCTGTTTAGTATCTTACTCAATATTAGGAGTCACACCTACAACCACACCAGAAACCAACTGGTTCTTGTTTTTGTCTGGGGCTATTGCAATAAATGCAATGATACTTCCAGGAATATCAGGCGCTTACATTCTAGTTTTGCTTGGTAAATATAAATACATTCTCTCAGCAGTCAACAACAGAGATATTATTACTCTGGCAATCTTTCTGGCTGGAGCAGCCATAGGACTAACAACATTTGTAAGATTACTAAGCTGGCTCCTAGACAAATACCGTAACATAACAATGACATTACTAACTGGACTGATGATAGGCTCCCTGCGAAGATTGTGGCCATGGAAAAGCAATGCGAACACTATGAACCCAATATTTCCAGAAACTATTAATAGCGAAGTCCTATTTTCTATTGTAATAGCTGTGACAGGGATGTTGGCTATTATAATAATTACCAAAATATCCACAAACATGGGAAGGTCATCCAAGATTTTAGAGTAACCACAAACATTCAAAAGGTATGGGACTCCAATGAATTACATATTACTTCTTCATTCAAATATTAGATGGGCACTAATTGCAATAGCCCTATCTACTATAGTGATTTACATATTATGTTCTACTAAAGTAGTTCGCCATTCGCGGTTTACCAGACTATATTCTGTCGCATTTGCTGGGATATTGGACTTACAAACTTTGCTTGGGATAATTTTGCTAGTTATCAACACATTGAATACCGGGCCTACCTATTTAAGATTTGCTTTACCACATACTATAAGTATGCTATTAGCTGTAGTTACAGCCCATATTGCAGCTCGCTGGTCAAAACATCCTGAGAAAACTGTGCGGACTCTAATTGCTACTGTCATAGCATCTTTATTTATCCTGTCAGGCATACGTGAGATCACTGGACAGTGGCTAGGATGATATATGTACCGCAAAAACAGTGTCCCCTTTTTTAAGTGTCCAATAGCATGAACAATCTTTTACATAATGCTACTATCGTAGCTAGAGAAGCAGGACAGATACTGCATGACGGATATGGCAACCCTGGTGAGATTACTTATAAGGGCATTTCAGACATAGTCACCCACTACGATCGAAAATCAGAAGAACATATTACGACTTATCTAGCTAAACATTATCCAAACCATTCTATAAGAGCTGAGGAAAGCGGACTATCAGGCAATCAAGATAACAATATATACGAATGGCTTATAGATCCGCTTGACGGAACTACAAATTTTGCCCATAGTTTTCCATTCTTTGCAGTATCGATTTGCCTATTGAAGGACAATCTACCTGTTTTGGGTGTCGTATACGATCCGATGAGAGACGAAATGTTCACGGCCACAGTTGGAGAAACAGCAAAACTTAATGGCAAGCCTATCCATGTTACAAAGACACCCATACTACGAGACAGTCTACTAGGAACTGGATTTCCTTACGACATGAACACACGTGAATCAAACAATTTGACCGAAGTTGGAACCGTGCTCCATCAATCCCAGGGCATCCGACGCGCTGGCGCCGCTGCACTTGATCTCTGTTATACAGCCTGCGGCAGACTAGATGCATTCTGGGAGATCGAATTAGAACCATGGGACATGGCTGCAGGAGCACTCATAGTGCAAGAAGCAGGCGGTCAACTGACAAACCTTACAGGGAATCCTAACTGGTTTCCTGGCAAATCAATAGTTGCAAGCAATGGAATAATCCACCAAGAACTGTTAGACTGCCTAAGCACTTAATCCAGCTGATAAACTAACCAATTGATTTTCTCTAACATGGTATCCTTAGGCCGTAAAGTTAATAACTCTAATCAAATTGAAACGATATGAACAACAAATCGAGTGTGTAATACAATTTATAGGCTGACTAGACATGACAGAATTCTTTACGCTTGTATCTCCTAAACAAGCTCTACAAACTCTCAAAGATCAATTAACCGGTCCGCTAAAACCCGAATCAATTCCTAGCGCAGAGGCTCTAAACAGAACACTATCAACAAACATAACCTCTCCATCAGATTTGCCTGCCTTTCCTCGATCTACTATGGATGGATACGCCGTACGGGCTGAAGACACTTATGGAGCCACACCAAATATGCCAGCCTATCTATCACTTGCAGGCGAAATCCATATGGGAACAACACCATCATTCAAACTAGAAGCAGCTCAAGCCGCACTTATTCACACCGGTGGGATGATGCCTGAGAACGCCGATGCTGTAATTATGATTGAAAACACTCAGACGAGCCGTAAAGATGAAATTGAAATATTTAATGCAGTATCCGTGGGAGAAAACATACTCAATGTAGGCGAAGATGTCACTAAAGATTCAGAAGTTATACCTAATGGCTCA
>DDZT01000015.1:17451-27685 GCA_002346435.1 Anaerolineales bacterium UBA3001 | reverse complement strand
CCCACAATAGTAAAGCGTGCGCCAGCAATACGCATTTTGTCGTCCAGTTCTTTCTTTAGGCTATTGGCTGCAAGTCGACCCAGTATCACCTCTCCAGAGCGCTGAAGCGTCCTTCCCTCACGAACATTGTAGTCATTTATCTTAGATTCTCGCGGATCAAGACCATTAACCATAAAAAATGGTAGTCCAGGAGCTGTCGTTATGCCCCACACAATCCGAGAAACTGATTTGACTTCCGGGTGTGCGCGAATACTGTTTGCGGTACGCTCAGAAATAACAGAAAGTGACGCATCTGCTGCATCTTTTTCCTCTACTATTAGATCAGAATCACCTGCACTCATATAATTTGTAAACATAGATTCCATGCCACTAGCCATACCCATCAAGGCAAATGTAAATCCAACACCTAGGCCAATACTTGTAAGAGTTACTAAGGTACGAGTAGGTCGCCTCCACAAGTTACGTAGTGATGAGTTAGACAACAGCCGACTAATAAATTCCATACTAGATGTAGATACTGGTAAATTAGTCCCAGCTCGCATAGCCTCCGCAGGCAATAGTTTAGATGCACGCCAAGCTGGATATAATCCGCTTAGAATACCAAGACTAATTGACAAACCTAAGGCCCGGACAAATATATCAATCGTGTATTCACCTGACAACATAGAACTCACCGCCGGTGACAATTTAATTGATTCAGTCAACCCATATCCCACACTAACTCCAACTACTCCTCCCAAAAAAGCGACAATCACAGACTCTCCTAATATCATCACGATAACCCTTCGTCTTCGCCAACCTATGGCTCGCAATACGCCTATTTCACGTGTACGCTCAAAAACACTCATTAGAGTACTATTCATCATCCCAAGACCACCCACGAGCACAGCAAATATTCCCATATAAAAACCAAATGAACGATACATCCCAAGCATTTCAGTTTGGCGAGTCTGTTCACCCGAGCGAGTAGCTGCTAATTTAGGCCAGCGATTCTCTATTTCATTCTTAATCGCATCTATACGAGTTTTGTCATTAACACGCAAATTGAAATAGCTCACCTGATATCGTTGATCGAAAAAACGTTGCGCATCGGACAAACTCATCACTGCCCCACCATCTTCAAAACTAGTGCCAGTCTCATATATTCCAGCTACCCGATATGTAGTACCTTCCAAACGAAAGGCTTCCCCAACATCTTTATCAAATGATTCTGCAGCTAGTTTCCCAATAAGAATTTGCTTGCGCTGTAAAATTGGACCTCCAGCAATAATACGATAATGGGACATGCCAAAACCACGAGTATCTTCACCAGTGACAATAAAATATGGCACACTGTCCATCTGTACTATATTGACAACTGTACCCGTAACCTCAACCACACCGGAAATACTCTCAAGATCAGCAGCAATACTCTCATCCACTTTGCTAAATAGCACCATCATTGCATCCTTCTGAGCAACCATAAGATCTGCATCGGAAGAAGTAAAAACCTCCTCCATACCTCTGGACATACCTTCACCCAGTGCTGATAGAGATACAACAGCTGCAACGCCCATAGCTATACCAAGTATTGTCAAACAGGTACGAGTTTTGCGATTCCAAAGATTGCTGAGAATCAAGTTATCAGCCACCCGCAGTGATAGTAGCACGCAAAACAACACCAGACAAAAACAATAATGTTAGTCCGTAGAATAGTGCTTCACGATATGTGCTACGACCACGAGTGAAAGCGAACACTGCTGGTAGAGTGATCACCCCTAGTGCTCCATACAAATAATGTACGGCGCGCACAGCGATGCGACCCTGAAATAGCATCACCACTCCAAGAGCGGCCTGTAATACAAATATTAAGGCAACAATAGCAAGAGCACCCCAGTATTGAGGAGTCAAATCGCGTCGCCGTATATATATCCAAAAACTCCAGACTGCCACAATCAACGTATAAATCAGTATTGTATTTGCTAATCCATCATGTAGTCTTGTAATTATCATACAGATATTCTAGCATAACTGTACAGCAAACCACATATCCCATACAGCATGCTAAAATGAGTTTAGCAGATAAATATTATGTCAAGTAATGAACTGATACGAGTACTCATCACACAACCATTTACATCTAAATTGATTCAAAGTTTGCAATCAATATCATCACGGTTAAAGATCAAACATGTTCCTACAAAGAATCCAGAGGATCTGGAAAAATACTGGGCTACAGTGGAAGTGTTGTATACTGCCAAAATTGTTCCAAAACCCGAACAAGCACCATGCTTGTCCTGGATACAAGCTCACTTCGCTGGAATTGAACATTTACTTAAACACCCAATCACAAATCAAGCCCAACTTACAACTGCAAGCGGAGTCGGATCTAGATCTATAGCAGAATATGTGATAGGTGGACTACTATCCTTAAATCACCATATACCTAGTTTTCTTGAACACCAATCCCAAAAAATATGGTCCTCGAAACGCTTACAGATTTTCGTACCTAGTGAACTCCAAAATACTACATTGGGAATAATAGGTTATGGAGGGATTGGGCAAGAAATCGCACACCTGGCTAGTGCATTTGGCATGAAAATATTAGTAACCAAACGCGATACATCAGAACCCAGTATAAATAGCTGGCAATTTCCCAATCCCTCAATAATACAGCATGATTTTGTGGAAAAACTATACTTGCCGGAGCATCTACATATAATGCTAAAACACTGTGATTATGTAGTAGCAGCAGTTCCATTGACTAGAAACACTAAACACATGATAAGTTCATCAGAATTCAGTGCAATGAAGAAAGGAACTATCTTGGTCAATATATCGCGCGGAAAAGTTGTAGATGAATTGGCATTAATTGACGCGTTACAGTCTGACCATCTAAGAGGTGCCATACTAGATGTATTTGAAACAGAACCGCTAGATGCAAAAAGCCCCCTATGGGAGCTTCCCAATGTAATTATAAGTCCACATGTTTCAGGACTAACTCCCAATTACGATCAGCGTGCTGTAGGATTGTTTGCAAACAACTTGAAAAGATACTTGTACGGAAATCCGTTACTTAATGAAGTGAAGATCAAACGAGGATATTGAATTTACAATTCTTAATTGTGGGTAAATTATCTGTTAAAATCAATTAACTGTCGACTGATTCATATAGTTCCAGCAATACTCCTCCAGTACTATTTGGATGAATGAAAATAGCTCTTTTACCTGCAGCACCATCTATTGGAACATCATTCAACAAATGAAGTCCTTTCGACTTTAGTTCTAAAATCATAGAAGATAAGTCTTCCACTTCTAGCGCAATATGATGCATTGATGGTCCTTTCTTCTGAACAAAACGAGCTATACCACTATCTTCAGTGGTAGGTTCTACCAATTCAATTTTACTTGCACCTATCTCAAAAAATGCTGTATCAACTTGTTGTGATAGCACTTTTTCACGGTGAGTCACTTTTAGCCCTAAGGTGTCACGCCAAAAACTAAGAGCCTCTTCCAAGTCAGAAACTGCTATGGCAATGTGGTCTATATTTTTTATCATTATTGTCAATATACAATTTACTATATTCGAGACCTATACTCACCCCATACATTGCGAAGGATATTACAAATTTCACCTAAGGTAACATTGTGCTCTACACATTCAATAAAAAGCGGCATTAGGTTGTCTTTCCCTCGTGCAGCCTTAGACAATTGATCAAGAAGTGTGCTCGTCTTCTCCGAATCACGCTGTTGACGAATAGCACGTACCCGTTCACACTGCTGCTCTTCAGTTTCCTTATCTACAATCAATCTATCTATCTCTAACTTTTTATCGTCAGCAAAATTGTTTACGCCTACTACAACCTGATCACCCTGTTCAATATTTTTTTGATAAGCATATGCAGCATCGTGAATTTCTCCCTGCATATAGCCAGACTCAATTGCTGCGAGTGATCCGCCAATGTCATCAATATGTCTGATATATTTTTCTGCACGAGATTGTATTTCGTTGGTCAATGATTCTATCGCATATCCACCCCCTAAAGGATCAACAATATCGGCTACTCCCGATTCATGGGCGATAATTTGCTGCGTACGCAGAGCGACTTGTGCGGCTGAAGCGGTAGGCAGAGCCAGTGCTTCATCCATTGAGTTAGTATGAATACTTTGAGCACCACCAAGGACAGCTGCTAGGGCCTGTATAGCAACTCTGGTTACATTATTCTTAGGCTGCTGTGCAGTCAGTGTGCTACCACCAGTCTGTGCATGAAAACGCATCATCTGACTTTTGGGATCTTCACAACTGAACCTATTCTTGATTATTTCAGCCCACATTCGTCTAGCAGCTCTGAATTTAGCAATCTCCTCTAGAAACTGATTATGTGCGTTGAAGAAAAAGCTTATTCTAGGAGCAAAATTATCAATCTTCAATCCTGAGTTGATTGCCGCCTCCACATAAGTTATCGCATTAGCCAATGTGAATGCTACTTCCTGAACAGCAGTGCTACCGGCCTCACGTATATGATAACCGGAAATACTGATGGTATTCCAGTAGGGCAAATGTTTGTCACAATATCTAAACACATCAGTAACCAATCGCAGAGAGGGTGCTGGTGGGAAAATATACGTGCCACGGGCCAGATATTCCTTAAGAATATCATTTTGAATAGTGCCACGTAGTTTATTAATGTCAACTTGCTTGCGCTTAGCAACCGAGATATACATAGCCAGCAAAATGGCTGCTGGTGCATTAATAGTCATGCTTGTACTGACTTTTTCCATTGGAATTCCATCAAATAAACGATTCATGTCTTCCAGCGTTGATATAGATACACCAACCTTACCAACTTCTCCCTCAGCCAACGGGTCATCAGGATCATAACCAATTTGAGTGGGTAAATCGAACGCTACAGAAAGTCCGGTCTGCCCTTGCTCAAGCAAAAACTTAAATCGCCGGTTGGTTTCGTCAGCGCTAGCATAACCAGCATATTGCCTCATTGTCCAATATTGCCCACGATACATTGTTGGATAAATACCACGCGTATATGGATACTGACCTGGCATTTCTACATCATCTACAGAGGAACTAGATTCCCCTTCGGGCAAAAATACTCTTTCCAAGGGTATACCAGATGAAGTAGAGAATTTAATATGGCGCTCTAATTTTTTATCTAATTTGGCTTTATCGTTACTTGAACTGAAATTCGTCATTGGTCGTCTGACGGTGAGAGTACTAACAAAACCGCATCCTGCTGAATCGTATCTTCCGGATTTACTTGTATACGCAGAATAGTTCCATCACGCGGAGACTTAAGCTCGTTTTGCATCTTCATCGATTCTAAAACTACTAGAATGTCACCCTGTCTGATTTCTTGACCTTCCTCAACCGTAACTGAAACAACTAATCCAGGCATTGGAGCTTTCAAGTAATAATCACCCTTAGCTGATGCTACAGCTCCGCCAAGACTCATCAACCTCTGAGACCGCTCGTCCTCTATTTCAACCATATACAGGTCGCCTTTATGCAGAACCTGCCATCCATCATCGGTAGCCTCAATATGACCCTCATATGAATTACCACCAATCAAGAGTGAATATAAGGGTCCATTACCTATTGCTCTGAAGTCTATTTCATATCTCTCACCATCGACAGTCACATGGCTGTCTTCATTAATATCTACTTCAAATTTAGTCCCATTAACAGTAGCTAAGTACTTCATCTATGCATCCTTTCCCAACGCCCTACCCATTTCCAATTGGATGCATCTCTTTTGCCTCGCTGAACGACATACGCAGCTTGTTGACGATACTGATGTGCAGCTAAAGCTGCAAATACTGCAGCAATTTCATCATCAGTATCTGATCTACCTCCCAGACTAAAATCCTCATCCACAAAACTTGTGTTGAATTGTCCGGCCATAAACCTATGTGAATTAAGTAACTTTTGGTGAAACGGAATTGTGGTTTTTACTCCAACTATGCGATATTCCTCTAATGCCCTTCGCATCCGCAGTAATGCCTCTCCCCTGGTTTTTCCTGAACAAATCACCTTGCTAATCATCGAATCATAATGCGGAGAAATAGTGTAACCAGGATATACGCCTGTATCTACTCGAACCCCAGGACCTGTAGGGACTATGTTGGTATTAATGGTACCTATAGACGGTATAAAATCGCTATAAGAATCCTCCGCATTTATGCGACACTCAATTGCCCACCCCTTCAATTCTATTTCATGTTGCTGACGACTCAGTCTACGGTTTCTGGCTATACGAATCTGCTCTTTCACTATATCCACTCCAGTAACTATCTCAGTGACTGGATGTTCAACTTGAAGTCGCGTATTCATTTCCAGGAAATAATAATTCCTGTCTTCATCCAACAGAAATTCAACAGTACCAGCATTGACATAATCCACTGACCTGGCAGCAAGACAAGCAATTTCTCCCATTTTAGTCCGCAAACCAATATCATCTGAAAGTATGACCGATGGAGCTTCTTCCAAAAGCTTCTGATGTCGTCTCTGAATGGAGCACTCCCGTTCTCCCAAATGAATCACATTGCCATAATTGTCAGCGATTATCTGAAATTCTATGTGTCGCGCACCTTGTATCAATTTCTCTAGATAGACGCTATCGTTACCAAAAGCAGCTGCAGACTCTCGACGTGCTTCAGATAGAGCATTCATCATCATACTCTTATCGTTAACTCGTCGCATTCCTTTTCCTCCACCTCCAGCAGCGGACTTAATTAACAACGGAAATCCAATTTTCGATGCTATCGCTAGTATTTCATCATCTCTAAGATTGCTTTCGCCTTCTGTTCCCGGCACAACAGGTACTCCTGCCTTTCGCATAGTGCTGCGAGCCACAACCTTGTCACCCATAGTTGCAATAGCATGAGGCATAGGGCCAATAAAAATTAATCCAGCATCTATACAGGCCTGCGCAAATTCATGATTTTCTGCTAAGAAACCATATCCCGGATGAACTGCATCCACCTCTGACATCTTAGCTACATTCAAAATCTTTTCGATGTTTAGGTAAGAGTCTTTAGCCTGAGCTTGACCAACAGAATAGGCTTCATCAGCGTAGTAAACATGCATAGCATGTCGATCGGCCTCTGAGAAAATGGCCACCGTTCTCAATCCGAGTTCATGACAGGCACGTATTACGCGCACTGCAATTTCTCCTCTATTTGCGATCAGGACTTTCTGCAACATAAAATTATAAAGGGATATTGCCGTGTTTTTTGGCTGGATTTGTATCGCGTTTGTTGGAAAGCATCTCTAGCGCATTAATTAATCTAGGACGTGTCTCATGTGGTTCTATCACATCATCGATATATCCTCTCCCAGCCGCAACATATGGATTGGCAAAAGTATCGCGATACTCCTTAACCAACTCTTCTTTGCGTTTATCTGGATCTGACGACTCTGCTAATTCTTTGCGAAATATAATACTGACAGCTCCTTCAGGACCCATCACTGCAATCTCCGCCGATGGCCAAGCCAAGTTCACGTCTGAACGTATATGCTTGCTATTCATAACATCGTACGCACCACCATATGCTTTGCGTATGATCACCGTTATTTTAGGAACAGTTGCTTCACAAAATGCATAAAGCAACTTTGCTCCGGCCCGGATAATACCTCCATGCTCTTGTGCAGTTCCAGGCAGAAATCCAGGTACATCCACAAAAGTTATAAGTGGCACATTGAAAGAGTCGCAAAACCGCACAAATCGGCTGGCCTTGTCGGAAGCATCTATATCTATCACTCCTGCAAGATGAGCAGGTTGATTCGCAACAATCCCAACGCTATGACCCCCAAGTCGGGCAAAACCCACTACTATATTCGCAGCGTAGTCCGACTGAATTTCAAAGAAATCTGACTCATCTACTACTAAACTAATGACATCTTTCACATCGTACGGTTTATTAGCACTGTCTGGAACAATTGTATCCAAAGCCGTCTCACTTCTAAGGGGGTCATCATTACTTTCTACAAAAGGAGGATCTTCCATATTATTTTGAGGTAAATATCCCAAAAACACTCTCATAAGAAATAAGCAGTCAGCCTCTGATTCTGCAACATAATGACACACACCGGAAATTTTTGAATGCACACTCGCACCACCAAGCTCTTCGAAAGAAACATCTTCGTGAGTCACAGTTTTAACAACATCAGGACCTGTAACAAACATATAGGATGAATTTTTCACCATAAAGATAAAGTCAGTCAATGCGGGAGAGTAAACAGCACCCCCAGCACAAGGACCCATAATAGCACTAATCTGTGGAACTACGCCCGAAGCTAAAGTGTTTCGTAGAAATATATCAGCGTACCCTCCTAAAGACACTACCCCTTCTTGAATTCTAGCGCCACCAGAGTCATTCAATCCTATTAAAGGTGCACCATTTTTCATCGCCATATCCATGATCTTACATATCTTTTCAGAATGAACCTGCGATAACGAACCCCCAAAAACAGTAAAATCTTGAGAATACACGTATATCAGTCTACCTTCGACAGTTCCCCAACCGGTTACCACACTGTCTCCAAGAACTTGTTTTTCTTCCATTCCAAAATCACGGGCACGATGTGTTACGAACATGTCCAATTCGTGAAATGAGTCTTTATCTAGCAGCAAGTCAATACGTTCACGCGCAGTCAATTTACCACGCTCATGTTGTTGACTTATACGTTCTGATCCTCCACCAAGACGAGCTTTTGCTTTCAATGCACGTAACTGTTCAATTGATGTTTTGTTTTTCATTAGTAATTTACCATAACTATCTACACTAATATTTAGGACACAATAATTATATCCAGCAACTCACTATTAATATACTCAATATGAGCCTAATAATCTCTATACAATTAACACGGATGAAATCATCTAAGTTACGACTGCTAACACTATTGATTGAATTCATTTAACTGTAGAAGCCTTCTGCAAGGTTGACATATACATAAAATCGAGTCGCCTAGTTTTGCCATTCCGGTTTTCTCTTTTCGAGAAAAGCACATATTCCCTCTTGAGCATCAAAATGAATAGCATTTGTAACCATAACTTCTCCTGCATAAACATATGCTTGTTCCTGTGCCATATCTAATTGCTGATAAAACGCTTTTTTTCCAATACCTATTGTGAAAACGCTATGATTACATATACGAATCGCAAGACTCCTAGTTTCAGTTTCTATCTCTTCACTCGAAACTACACGATTGACGAGCCCACACAATTGGGCTTCCTCAGCTGAAATAGGATCACCTGTCAGCAACATTTCCATCATTTTCTTGCGGTGCATGTTACGACTCACAGCTACCATAGGTGTAGAACAAAACAATCCTATAGATACGCCAGGTGTAGCAAACTTTGCGTTTTCGTCGGCAACTGCAAGATCGCAGCTGGCTACCAGTTGGCATCCGGCAGCTGTAGCCGTACCCTGGACCTGGGCAATAACAGGCTGCGGAATATTTTGAATTGTCTCCATCATTTTGGTGCACACATCAAACACCTTGCTATAAAACTTAGTTGTCTTGCCAGCAAGTTCCTGTAAATCGTGTCCAGCACAAAAAGAGGGGCCATTTCCCCGTAAAATGACCACTGCTATATCCTTATTTTCACCAATTGATTGGAAACATCTTGTTAGCTCTTCCATATGGGAAATCGAAAGCGCATTGCGCTTGGAAGGTATATTCATGACTACATGAGCTATTCTATCGGTAATATCAACTAGAATATGTTGGTAAGTTGGTTGTTCTAAATCATCCATGTGCCGACTCCTTTGCTGGCTACAGCAAAATCAATCAATGATTTTGACTATTGCACAATATATAGTTTGGCATCAAAAATTATAGCATGCACACATTTCGCAAATCTTTTCTACACAAATATCCCTGCTTATTTGCCTATTGAAGCATTTATCAACATGATACACTAATCATGTGTCAGTGCTTACAAAAATATTGGAGACAATTATCAATGAATTATAGATACCTTGGCCAAACAAAATTGCATGTATCTGAACTCTGTCTAGGAACTATGCAATTTGGTTGGTCAGTAAGCGAAAAGGATTCCTTTGATATTATCTCCGCAGCTGTTGAATGTGGAATAAATTTTATTGATACTGCTAACATATACTCACAATGGGCAAAAGACAACCCTGGAGGTACTGCAGAAACAATAATAGGTAATTGGTTAAGTAAAACTAGTGTGCCTCGTGATGATCTTATCATTGCAACCAAAGT
>DDZT01000015.1:0-17059 GCA_002346435.1 Anaerolineales bacterium UBA3001 | reverse complement strand
CGACGTTTACAGATTGATACTATAGACTTATATCAAACCCATTGGCCCGATGAAGATATTAGCATTGATGAGACTCTATCTGCAATGGACACTTTGGTAAAGCAAGGGAAAGTACGCTATATTGGTTGCTCCAACTATACAGCAAGCTCTCTAATAGAAGCATTGTTGAGTAGTGAAAAAAACAATACTGTTCAATTTCACAGTCTGCAACCTCATTATTCACTAGTCAACAGAACAGAATACGAAAGTCACTTATTCTCTGTATGTAAACAATATAAATTAGGAGTTCTACCCTATAGTCCACTTGGCGGAGGATTCCTCACTGGAAAATATCACGCCAACAAACCTCTACCAAAGAGTGTTAGGGCAAATAAGGCGCAGAACTATATGAGCGAAAAAAACTTTCAACTAATCAGAACATTAGAAACAGTAGCGCAACTCCGGAACAAATCCATTTCACAAATCGCATTAAGATGGCTGTTGTCACAGCATGAAGTTACAGCTGCCATCATTGGGCCTCGTACAATCACACAACTACACGACAACTTAGGCGCAGTAGAGTTCCAATTAACCGAACCTGAACTTGAGAAAATAGATAAAGCAAGTACGTAATTCTAATCTCTATTCATATCTCATTACTAACTACCGTAATAAGAAAATCTGTATCAAAATCTAATTCAAGACAAGTTCAAATTGTCTCTCGCTATACAGAAAATACTATCAAACATATCAGGTGTGAGACGTCCAGTTTGCGTATTCTGTCGACTAGGATGATAGGATGTCAATAATCTTGGAAACTCATCACCTAAATTGATGATTTCTCCATGACCAAACTTAGGTCTAGGTGTTGGAATAACGGCACCACGTTCACCCAATACTTTCAATATCTGGTCGAAAGCAAGTTTTCCTACAGGGATAATTATTCTCAAATGCTTAAGTAAGTCTAATTCCACATGTAAGAAACTGGAACAATTATCAATCTCGCTGCGCATAGGTTTATTGCCTGGAGGTGCGCATCTAACAATGGATGTCATAAATACGCCTTGTAGCTCAAACCCATCACCACTATATCGTGAAGTAGGTTTGTTGGCATAACCAGACCTATAAAGTGCAGATGCAAGAAAATCTGAAGCGCCCATACCATCCATGCCATCGCCTGTAAACATTCGTCCTGTACGATTTGCACCATGTGCAGCTGGCGCTAAGCCTACGATTAATATCTTTGCTGCAGGATCACCAAATCCTGGTACCGGTTTGCCCCAATACTCATCATGTAGGTACATCTTTTTTTTGATTACGGCCACTTCGCGACAATAATCAATAAGACGAGAACATCTTATGCAACTTGTGATTTCTTCAGACAAATCCGCAAACGATTGCATTCAATCTCCTAACATTTAGGCTTGAAAAATCTCTTTACTCTCTAACAAGCATCCAACCATTGTCATCACGTACCCATGTGATTTTACCAAGTTGATTAAATTCACCAGCACTTGCACTAGTGTACATTCCAGCAAATATATACTTGTAATCACTTATTGATATATCAATAATAGTGTGTGAGTCACACACCACCTCTTCTGTCTTCCAGCTACTTGTTGGACGCCAATTTTCAATAGGTGCATAATGATCAGATGACGCCACAAGTTGCTCAGGCACAACAATTTCTTCTACTACCGCAAGATGCACAAATGTACTGTAATTAATTTCGGTTGGCGCTAAGGTGCTCCAACATAGCATTACATCTAATTGAGTATTACCCTCATTAAAGGTCCAACCTTGTAGATATATATTGTTTCCTAATTCAATTGTGTCTTTATTATCAACTAACATAGACAACTCGTTTCGGCTAATTGCAATCCATCCATAACCTGCCGAGCTAATGTATGGCTGATATCCTAAAACATTCGTCCACCAATCTGGACCAAATCCGTAAATTGAATCAGTATTTGTGTATATAGTAATATCCTGCTCCAATATCTGTGGCCAATTTTCAGCATGGTGCAATATATTCCATCCCGGATAAATCCCATCAACTTGGGTCGCATACGACAGTGCGAAGTGACGTCTACCCCATGGTGACATAATAGTAGCACTATCTGGGGCTTTCAATTCAGTGAGTTCAGAGATTGCCTGCAAACCAGATGGATCTCGAGTTATATCAAGTACTAATGGTCTATTAACCACAACAAACCAGTACGCAACAGATAGCATTGCTACCAGTACAATCATATTGAGATATCGAAATTTGCGGCAAATTCTCGCAATGCCTACTCCTGAAACAACAAATGTACTCATGACTACTATCATGGAGATTTGATCGAAAAGTCCTGTTCTAGGCAAACACGCAGCGAATAGTACATACGCAATAGCAGTTGCAACAAATAAATATATTCTCCTATGAAAAGGTTTAACCAAAGCAAAAGGTAATCCACATACTACTAACAATATTCCCGACCACAGAAATTCCTCGTTGACTATTTGTACAAATTTATGCGCAGCAGCAATAAGTTCATCAATGTCTGTGGGTAAACCCTGTAAACCGCTGGCTTCCTTCGCCCAGAATATTGACCAAAATCCTTCCCAAGAGTTAGGATCACCATATACCCATCGAGATCCATTTGAAGCACGTCTAATAATATCAAGATACGGCAAAAAACCAGCTGAAAATATTGCTATAGCTATCACACCCCAACGGATAAGATTGTTGCCACGAGGCATTAGTGGCCATAACCACACTGCAAGCACTGGAAGAATGGGTGCAAACAGTCTATGATGTGCACACCCTAAACCTGCTACTAGTGCTAGCATCCACCCCATTTTATCTGACCAACCACCCTCAAGCTTGAGTACAATATACAGAGCAAGCAATAAAAGAAAAATCCACAAGCTGTAAACCTCAGCTATTGAGGCATGAATCCACATATTTTTAGTCAGACCAATCACTACACCCAATCCAACTGCTAACACAGGTGGTACTGACATTTCCAATAATATTATCACTACAAGAATTACTGATCCAACTGCCCAAAACAAGGAAAATAATGATGCTCCAGCAGTAGGTTCCACACCTGCATAATCCAACATCGTGACTAGAGGAGATCCCAACATCATATAGAGCGGCGTACCTGTAGGATGTACTGTGCCCCACAAAGACATAGCAACTTGATATTCACCTATATCAACTGCATAACGAAGATCACTTCCATTTATATCCCACATTAGTGTGGAAAAATAGAAACAAGCGACAACAACAGCTGTTATAGCACTACAGGAAAACTTTATGGGCAGAGATTGTAATTTCATTATATATACTTTATTGAAGTTAGGTTGTAGGTGGCACACCGAATCCACCGCCACCTGGGGTATGTATGCTTATTATGTCACCAGATCTTACTTTTATACTGGTTTTGCCCGACAAAACTTTTTCTACTCCATCTCTAATCAGATAATTACATCCTAACATGCCAGAATCGCCACCAGACAGCCCATACGGAGCAAATATTCGTCGATCCGACAATATCGTGACCTGCGCCTCAGTTAGTACCTCTATTTCTCTTATAATACCATCGCCACCTTGATAAACACCTGCTCCACCCGAACCACGTCTTACTTCATAACGTCGAATCCGCAAAGGATAAGCATATTCTAATGCCTCTACAGGAGTATTCAACGTATTAGTCATATGTGTATGAATAGCATCATCACCATCATTTGTAGGACACGCACCCATACCACCCCCAATAGTCTCGTAATAAGCAAAAGGAGTTGGGTGAGAAATTCGCAAATCTAAACCACCTATAGTAAGATTGTTCATAGTTCCCTGACTTGCAGCTGGCACTTTCTCTGGACATACCTGTGACAAAGCTCCCAAAAGTACGTCCGTTATACGTTGTGATGTTTCAACATTACCGCCAGCCACAGCAGCAGGCATCCTAGCATTCACAACAGTACCTTCCGGTGTAATTACATCTATAGGAAGTAAGCAACCACTATTGGTAGGAATATCATCTTCTAAAAGACTTCGGAAAACGTACATAGTAGCTGCTAAAGTAATGGCTCTAGTAGCATTTATACTACCATCCACCTGCAGAGATGTACCAGAAAAATCCACTTGCACTTTGTCACCACTAATAGTTATGGACACTTTAATCTTAACTTCATCAATCTTAACACCGTCATCATCCATTACATCACTAAAACTATAGGTACCATTAGGCAATGAAGATATCAACTGACGCATCGTACGGTCAGAATATTCAATTAGACTTTTCATAGCAGCAGTTAAATGATCAGGGCCATACCTTGCCACCAATTCTGCTATTCTGTCTGCACCCCTAAGATTTGCTGCTATTTGAGCGCGAATATCACCAGCCCGTTCTTTAGGAGTACGAACATTTGCAAGCAACAATTCCAGAACTGCTTCATTAGTGTGGCCTTGTGCCACTAGCTTCATTGGTGGAATTATCATACCCTCCTGAAATATTTCAGTTGAAACAGGCATTGAGCCAGGCGACATTCCCCCAATATCAGAATGATGAGCTCTATTTGCTGCTAGTGCAAACAAATTCCCATCATGAAAAATCGGAGTGATTAGTGTAATATCTGGTAAATGAGTACCGCCCATGAAAGGATCATTCACCATAATCACATCATCGGGCAAAAATTTGATTTTGCGCATACATGACTCTACAGATAATGGCATAGCTCCTAAATGTACTGGTATATGGGATGCCTGGGCTACCATATTCCCTTGTATGTCAAACAATGCACAAGAAAAATCTCGTCTTTCCTTGATATTGGGTGAATAAGAACTATACTGTAATGTAACTCCCATTTCCTCGGCAATTGAATCCAATAAATGCCTGAAAATCTCTGTTTGCACTGCATCCGGCATTAAGTATTTACTCATAAAATGCTTCCTTACCATTATTTGACATTCCGATATCAATCACAACATTATGCAATGGATCAACCACTGCTCGATCCTCACAGAAAATCAATACGGTAGTGTCACTATAGACTATTAAAGCCGGGCCAACAATCACGTGACCCGGCTTTAATAAATCACCAGAATAAATATCATTATCAATAATTTCACGCGATAGTACCATAGGAGATTTTCCGAGATGAGCCACAGAAGAATCAGTACTAACCGATTTAGTTTTAATTATTGGCACTGCACTCACTAATCCAATACATCGTACGCGCAGATTTACTATTTCTATGGGATCGTCAGAATTGCTATGTCCATATGCCTGCATATGAGCATCATGAAAGTCTGAATGATAGTCCTCGGTCAATGGAACATTCAATTCATAAGATTGACCACGATATCGTATATCCAATGTAGTTTGCAAGCAAATGTCATCTTCTGATATCAGCTCTTCTTCCATTTCGGCTTCAGCAAGAACAACCATGCTCTTAATCCTGCTTAATAACTCACTATACAAAGTGTCTTCAGGAAGCATAACTGTACGTACATAATCCTTGATCACATCCGCACCTATCATACCTAACGCGGACATTGTAGATGCTCGACGTGGAACAATCACTTGCCCAATACTTAGAGCCCTTGCTAGTTCACACACATGCAAACCTCCTGCACCACCAAAAGCAACAAGTGTAAAGTCTCTAGGATCGTAACCACGCTGCACGGAGATTAAACGCAGTGCACGCTCCATATGAGCATTAGTAACCTCTATAATACCTAATGCAGCGGATTGTGCAATTGTAAGATCAGTTTGCTTAACCAGCCTAGCTCGCTTAGCAAGTTGAGTCAGTACATTGTGTGCTCGAGTTTCATCAATTTTCATTGTTCCACCCAAGAAGTGCTCTGGTCGAATGCGACCCAAAACTATATTCGCATCAGTTACGGTTGGATAATCACCCCCTAATCCATAACAAGCCGGTCCGGGATTAGCACCAGCACTATTGGGTCCTACCTTTAGTGCTCCACCAGCATCCACATAGGCTATGGAGCCACCACCTGCACCTACAGTATGTATATCAATCATTGGTATACGTATTGGAACACCTCCAACAACACTCTGGGATGTTAGTTTAGGATCACCTTGAATCAGAGATACATCTGTAGAAGTACCGCCCATATCTAACGTAATAATCTGATTGTTTCCGGACATTTGTGACACAGATAAAGCACCGACAACACCCCCGGCAGGACCAGAAACAATTGATTTCACTCCTGTTATACGTGCCTCGCTAGCACTAATCGTACCTCCATTCGATTGCATCACACGAAGCCTCCCCACATTATCGGGTAATTCACTCTGCAATCTACCAATGTATTCATCCAAGATTGGAGTAACATAAGCATTTACTACAGTGGTAGATGCACGTTCAAACTCTCTAAATTCAGGCACAACATTGCTTGAAACCGAGACGAAGAAACCAGCATTTCTAAGCTCCTTAGCAATTATTTCTTCATGTTTAGGATAGTGAAATGAAAACAGCAGACTAATAGCGACCGATCTGACTTTATTTTGTCGCAAGTCATCAATTAGGTTAGAAATTTCATCTAAAACCAGAGGTTCTAATACTTCACCTCTAGACCCAATGCGCTCGCTGACTTCAAAACACCTATCATCCTCCAACAAAGGCGTAAGGTTATTTGTACAAAAACCGTAGATTTTTGTCCTGGCTTGTCTACCAATTTTTAACACATCTTTGAATCCTCGAGTAGTAATTAGAGCAGAATTAGCACCTTTGCGTTCTAAAAGTGTGTTTGTAGCTACTGTAGAACCGTGAACTAACACTACAGATTTATTTTTATCGTCTTTAGAAGACAATATTTTGTCTAAACCGCTAATTACTACTTCCTCTGGTGTCAATGGTGTCGACAATAACTTAAAAGACTGAACAATTCCTGCATCCTCATCAAAAATTACAAAATCCGTGAAAGTGCCGCCAATATCAACTCCGATTCGTATTTTATGTCCTTGCATAATTCATACTATATCTCATTCAACAAATATCGCCCAGACTATGTTTGACAACATGTTCTACTGAGTGAGATAATCCTCACTCGATGAAAAACTCAAAATACTTCTATTTGCATTCCCTTGGATGTGCTAAAAACACAGTAGATAGTAGAAGCATGGCACAACTATTGGATGAGACTGGTTACCAAAGCACCAACCAACCAGGAGACGCACAACTGTTGATTGTAAACACATGTGGCTTTATTGGCCCAGCACGGGCAGAGTCTATTCAAGCACTGCAACAATTGGCAGAATGCAAAACTTCTGAACAGAAGCTTATAGCTGCAGGTTGTCTTTCACAGCGTTATGGAAATGAGATAGCTAAAAACATCCCGGGAATCGATGGGATTATTGGCACTCGAAGATGGATGGATATTGTAGATGTAATAGACAAAATACAAAGTCGCAAAAGTTCCCAGACTCTTTATCATATCCCTGAAGTTCCAAATGTGGGCCGAGATGAGAAAGGCGCACTACGAGTAGCAATCGAAGGGAAAAGTGCATACCTAAAAATTGCTGATGGCTGTCGTCGCCCATGTGCATTCTGTGCCATACCTTTAATCAAAGGTACTCACATAAGTCGCCAACCAGAGCACATCATTTCTGAAGCCAAATACTTGCAATCGATGGGAGTGCAAGAGATTGTATTGATTTCACAGGATACTACTGATTATGGACATGACATAGGCGTAAAAAATGGGCTGGCACAGCTCCTAAAAGAAATGGTTGCGAGTGTACCTGACATACCATGGATTCGTATCATGTATGCCTACCCAGGCTATGTAACTAACGAGCTTATAGAAACCATGGCATCCCATTCACAAATTGTTCCTTATTTGGACATGCCACTCCAGCATGGGAACCGCAAGACCCTACTTAGAATGAAACGGCCTGCAAACTTGGACTGGGTACACAAAACAATCCATAAGATGCGAGATGCAATACCTGATCTTGCAATCCGTACTACCTTCATCGTGGGATATCCTGGTGAGACAGATTCAGAGTTTGGGACACTACTTGATTTTGTTGAAGAGTTACAGTTTGATAGATTAGGAGCTTTCCAGTTCTCTTTTGAACACGATACCACCAGTGCGCCACTAGGGGATCCGATCTCTCAGGAAATCAAAGAAAATAGATTTGAAAAACTCATGCAACTACAACAGAATATATCTTTACAAAAAAATCAACATTTCTTAGGAAAAACACTCGACGTATTGATAGAAGGTAAAGAAGATGGGATAAGTGTGGGTCGAAGTTACCGAGATGCACCAGAAATAGACGGAACAGTTATTGTGGAAGGAGAACTTCCCGTAGGAACAATAAGCCCAGTGTACATTACTGGAGCAATGACCTATGATCTAACTGGAGTGCCAGCACAACAATAAACTTGTAGATTTACCACTTATTACAATACGTGTTGTGACGCTATTCCAGCCATCATTGCTGCACCAATTGTTAGTGACTGTTCATCTATATCAAATTTTGGGTGATGATGTGGATAAGCCAAACCACGCTCACTATTTGATGAACCAACAAAAAAATAACATCCCGGTATATCAACCATGAATTCGCTAAAATCTTCTGAAACTGCAGTGCGCTCTTCATTTGATACTATGTTCACTTCTGGCACATACTGTGCCTGTTCTCGTACTAAACGTGCAGCATCTAAATTATTGCTCACCGGTCTGTACCCAGTGCTGAAAGAGACATTTGCAGAACATCCCATAGCAGATGCAATATCTTCCGCTATCCTAGTAACACTATTGGTAACTGTTTCATATGCAGAAGCACTAAAATACCGTAGTGTACCTGCCAAGCTCGCTTCATTTGGAATTACATTGTGAGTGTCGCCACAATGAATTTGAGTAACGCTGACTACAACTGCATCTGCCGGAGGCAAATTACGAGAAACTACAGTTTGCAGTCCCATCACGATTTGTGCAGCTGCAACAGCAGGATCATTAGTATGTTGTGGTGCGGCGGCATGACCTCCATTACCGACAATAGTACATTGCCAGCTACAACTTCCAGCCATCATATTACCATCCGTAGCACCAACCCAGCCCACAGGCCTTTCATTCCATAAATGCATACCATAGACATAATCTGGAGTGGGATCAAGTAGTACCCCATCCCTAATCATTGCCGCAGCCCCAGCACCTCCTTCCTCTGCCGGCTGAAACACGAACTTGATTGATCCTTTCAAATTATCAGAGTGTGCAGCAAGCATCCTAGCAACACACATTCCAATGGCTACATGCCCATCATGGCCACACGCATGCATCACACCATTATTTTGCGACACATATTCCACATCATTCTCTTCCTGAATTGGTAATGCATCCATGTCAAATCTTAGGAGAACAGTAGGTCCAGCGTGTTGTCCACTTAGTAATCCTACAACCCCCGTCTTACCCACACCATCCTGAACTTGCATACCCAATTCGTCTAGTAGCTGAGCAACTATGCCAGATGTTCTGATTTCATTGTATCCAACCTCAGGGTGACGATGAAAATCACGCCTTTCAGCAATCAACACCTTTTCAAGACTTTTTGCTGCTTTGATAAATTCACTCATATGTGACTATAGGTATTAACTGTCTTTTTAACTATAGATCTTAACCATCATTCCACTATCTCTATTGGAATAAAATTCTTTTTCTGTTTCTCAGCTTGTATGGTCGATATGCTAACAATAGCATCAGCTATACTGATCAAGGATACTGCAGCCTGTGATTCTGGTTGTGAAATCACAATTGGATTACCACTATCTCCTCCCATACGAACCTGCGGATCCAAAGGTACACTACCAATAAAATCAACGCCTGTATCTTTAGCAAGCTGTTCACCACCACCCTCACCAAACACATCTAATCTCTCACCATTAGGCATAACCAAATGACTCATATTTTCTACTACACCAAGTACTGGAACATGTAATTGTCTAAATAATTCAAGTCCACGGCGAGCATCAGCAATTGAAACCGCTTGAGGAAGAGTAACAATGAAACCACCTGTAAGAGAAAGAGTCTGAGAAATACTCAGCTGTGCATCTCCAGTACCCGGAGGCAAATCTACGATAAGATAATCAATGTCACCCCAATCTACATCTTCCACAAATTGCCTAATGGCAGAATGCAGCATAGGTCCCCGCCAAGCTAAAGGTTGGGTTTCTCCTACAAGCAAACCCATACTAATCACCTTCACTCCATGTGCAAGAGCAGGAACTATCGTTTTCCCTTGCGGTGGGGGCAGCGATTTTACACCCATCATAATATGACAGTTAGGACCATAAACATCCGCATCTAATAAACCTACTTTGTTCCCATTTTTAGCTATTGATATAGCTACATTTACTGCAATGGTTGATTTACCAACACCGCCTTTACCAGACGCAATGGCTACGGTGTGGGTAAATTGTGGTTCATTACTTTCTTGATGATTCAAGCATCACTCCTTGGTCGCTAATCTACCATCAGCACATTATCTCTACTTATTCGTCATCTTATCAATATATGTCACTACGTCTTTACGCGCTTTATCAAATCTATTTAACAACTCCTTATCACTACCCTTGTAACGCCGAGTAGTTTGTTGGGCACATGCAGTACAACCCAATCTGGCTCGGTGTGAACCTGCATGACATGTCATACATCCATTGACTCTCATCATCATCAATGAAAACCCCAACCCATCTACAGAATCCGGTTCTTGCTCACAAACCATCTCAACTAATTCATCCCAATCTTCACCACGAGCACCCTTTAAATGTGGGACAACTCGTTCCGGGAACAACAATTCTGCATCCTGTTGATACATAATTACACACCTATATTTAAATTACAGTAGTCCAGTCAAGAAATCTGTAGAAGTATATGAAATTATACAATCAGATTATGTTACTATTTTAGTGCAGACATTTTATCAATTAACACCATTAACCAAGTTGATGGTCACATTACCTCTCATCAAAACCTTTCAATAATGGGACTAATTATCTTCCGCGGCAGCCTTCTTCGCAGCAGCCGCTGCTTTCCTTGCGGCAGCTGCTTCTTTCTTAGCTGCTTTCTTGGCAAGTTCCTCAGCACGTGCTGTTTCCTCCGCCAAATAATCGTTAGGCCGAATACTCGCATAATATTCAACCGGCTTGTCTAAACGAGCCTTGTCGAAAATATGGGCTTCAGTACGATCATAAGAAGCCAATTCATAATCGTGGTCCATTTTTATAGCGTCAAATGGACAATACTCAGCACAATATCCACAATTCATACATATATCAATATCTATATAAAAATTAGTTGGTTCAGGTATAGGCCGTCCAGTATCAGGATCGGACGATCTCTCTATCCATATACACTGCGGCGGACATACTTTTGCACATATACCACAGGATGTACATCTATCAGTAGTACTGCCATCCTCATTATTTTCATACAGAAGAAAAGGTATAAACCGAAATTGCTCTGGTACAGGCAATTTCTCATCCGGATATTGAACTGTAAAAACTCCACGACCTTCTGTACCTTGTCGAATATTCATGGAGCTATCACTATAATAGCGTTGTCCTAGAAACCGCATGTCATCTACAAAAGAGTCCACCAGATGCCTGATTGTCACACCCATACCCTTAAGTATTCCTGTCCCGTACATATAATCGAGCTCCCTATTAACGGTCTACTTCACCCAACACAATATCTATACTACCCAATATAACAACTGCATCTGCTACCTTATGCCCCTTGCACAATTCTCCAAGCACAGTTAAATTCACAAATGATGGAGCACGTACATGGTAACGATATGGATTAGCCTTACCTGTCGAAACTACGTAATAACCTAATTCACCTTTGGGATTTTCAACACGACCATAACTTTCACCCGCAGGTACTTTTACACTATATTGCGGCTTACCAGAAAAAATCTCTCCCTCAGCAGGTATGTCACGCATAACTTGTTGACATATTCTTGTACTTTCGCGCATTTCATCAACACGAACTAGATAACGATCATACACATCCCCATTTGATCTAGTACAAATATTGAAATCAAACCGATCATAAATACTATATGGATCTGCAGTACGCAAATCATATGACACGCCAGAAGCACGTAATAACGGTCCGCCAGTACTGTAAGCAATTGCTTTGTCAGGTGGTAGAACTCCCACTCCGATGCATCTGCTTCGAACAATTTCATTAGCTGTCAAAAAATGGTCAAGTTCATCTATCGCCTTTGGCAAAGTATTATCAACCAAATCAGTAATAAACTTTACTGTATCTTCACCACGCAATGTGTCGGGAAAATCCCTAGCTAATCCACCAAACCGCATGTAATTACACATCATACGAGAACCAGCAGTTGCTTCAAAAACATCCAATATCAATTCACGAGCGCGTATAGCATACAACGCAGGAGTTTGAAAAGCACCTAAGTCATTCAACAGAAATCCAATAGCCCACATATGATTCGATATGCGCGTAAGTTCAGCCATCAAAACCCTAATATATTGTGCCCTTTCTGGAACATCTGCGCCCATAAGCTGCTCAACAGCAAGAGCATAACCAAGGTTATTACTCATAGAACACAAATAGTCTAGTCTATCCGTATAAGGCATATTCTGAAGAAAAGTGTTACGTTCTCCAATCTTCTCATGGTTGCGATGCAGATAACCCATAACAGGCTGTAAATCAGTAATGGTTTCCCCATCTAAAGCCACAACCATGCGAAAGACACCATGAGTTGAAGGATGCTGTGGACCTATATTAACTACTATTGAATCTGTATGTAGTGACTTACCATTTGAATTTGTCTTTTCCAAACTTTCATACAGACTATCATCAGTTTCTGGAGTCCAATTGTTGATATCGAAGCCAGGGGGATAATTAACATTCTTTCCATACGGATTATCTGCTTCGCTTCGCTTAACACCACCGCCAGGCCACCGACTGTCAAACGGCTTGATATCTTCTTCATAGTAAGCTTCCTTCCAGTCTTTGCGAAGCGGATATCCGTGAAATCCATCCCACATTAATATACGTCGCAAATTTGGATGACCATCAAACTTCACGCCATACATATCAAACACTTCCCTTTCCTGAAAATCAGCGCCTGGATAAATTGGAACAAGTGTTGGTACTATTGGATTTTCTCTATCTAACTGGACTTTTAGATTTATACCTTTACCACCAGTAGTCTGGTCAGCATGATATACAACCTCAATATGATTGTCATCAATATAGTCAACACCGGTTACCGAAGATAGATAATCGTATCCTAAGTCATCCCTCAGTACACTCGCTACCTCAGGCAACATATTCGCATCAACTATGTATCCTTCATATCCCTCTCTGGTGTCAGAACGTACTTCTCCATCAAAACGAGCCACTAGAGAATCGGATGCTACTTCATTGACTGGCATATTATCTAAGCTATCTTTATCTGACACAATTACTTCTCAACTGATTCAGTATTTTCTTGCACTTGTCCAGCTTGTTGAGCTAGCAAAGCGTGTTGGCGTGGATCAAACAAATCAGGTCCAAGCACTGGTACCGGAACTGCTTCACTAGTTTCTTGACCATACCATCTTACTGATTTTAATGATTGACCATCTATTTTTTCCTGCAACTTTATAAGTCCATGCAACAAAGCTTGTGGAGTAGGTGGACAACCAGGAACATACACATCCACTGGCACAAACTTATCGATACCAGACACTACGTTGTATCCCTCCTTGAAAGGACCCCCTCCACTTGCACAAGCTCCCATAGCCATAACATATTTGGGTTCAGGCATCTGATTAAATAATCGAACTATTTGAGGAACCATCTTTTTGGTAACTGTACCAGACACTATCATCAAATCTGCCTGGCGCGGAGTAGCTCTAAAAACCTCCATACCAAAACGGGCAATATCAAAACGACTAGCTGCTGTACAAATCATTTCAATCGCACAGCAAGCTAGGCCAAAAACCATCGGCCATATGGATGAGCGACGTCCCCAGTTATATATTTTGTCTAATGATGTGATCGTAACAGCTGATTGCAGTTCACTAGGTACCGGTATATCAGGATTAGATAGTTCGTTGTTCATCAGTGAAAATACTCCTCACATCTTTAATTTTAACATTCATTTCTTTCTTTGTGGATTTTTGCAACAATTTTTGCAACATAAATACCTACTAACTGATCAAACTGGTAACACTGCTAATAATATTGCCAAGTGCATTAATTACATATTTCACAACCTAGTGATTATATGATTCAGGTACTCCTTTGTCAAGAATTTCCACTGTTTGATAGTTGGACCATAAATGATTCTTTATTGACTGCAAAATAGGTTGATGATAAAATGTACCAGCTAGTTGCAAAATGCTAGTTGCAAAATATACCAGCTAGTTGCTAAGCTGAAAATACACAGCTCAGTAACAGCGTTATTGTCATCATTGGAGAACAATATGAGCGTAACAACAGATGTCCAGCAAATAGTACCTGAATCACAAAGCTATAATGATATTAACCTGACCGATAAAGCTAGAGAACATCTAACTAAACTGCTTACCGAACGTAATATACCAGATCATGGTTTGCGTGTATTTGTATCGGGTGGTGGGTGCTCTGGTATGCAATATGGTATGGCTATGGAAAGTGAACCGCGTGAATTCGATACTATAGTCGACTCTAATGGTGTCAAAGTATTTATTGATCCTACATCACTTATGTACATGCGTGGTTCTTCAATCGACTATGTAGACAATTTGATGGGTGGTGGCTTCAGTATAGACAATCCGCAAGCAGTAGCTAGTTGTGGATGCGGTCACTCTTTCCGCACAACTGAAGATTCTCCGTCTAGTCCAGCAGCATCATCCGGAGGATGTGGATCCTGCGGTTAGTGTATTGATTTGAGACCAAGACCAAGCACTTCCTAGCAACATCATAGAAGCCAATACGCTGGTCAAGTTCAATCAACTATGAATCAGTTAATTTGCATTTAACATTTCATCTATAGAGAAGTTAATTGCGTTGTCTATAGATTGCAACCACACCTGAGAAAATCCCCAAAACGAACAAGCTTCCTATTAGCACTATAGGTGGCAAAGATCCACCTTCAAACTCAGGGGTGGAAAAGGTAGGCTGGGCTATAGGAGGTGCTGGAGTAAAAGTAGGCAAACGAGTAGGAGGAGATGTATATTCTGGATTGTCCGACCCAGATAATGGGACTGCTTGAAGAGTAGGTGTAGGAGGAGATTCTAACTGTGGTAGATCCTCCAACACCATCCCACGAACCAACACCAATGGAGAATAAACCCACGCTATACTACTTGAACCTTCTGGATATTGTATAGCAATCCATTCACCGAAGGAGGTACGTCCTTCTATGACAGCTATCTGGCCAGCTACTAGAACACCGACCTTTTCATAATAAGTGCCTGGTCCAGATCGTACATTGACTCTCTCGGGTACAAAAATATGTACCCCACCTACAGTTGGAGTAGGGACAAATGTTGTTGTAAAAGTTGCAGTATTAGTAGGAAGTATAGTATTAGTAGGTGTTAACGCACTGACAGAACCATACCAATACAAGCTAACAAATAGACCCAATAATACTAACAAAATCCTCTTGGACATAATATATTATATATAAGTAATTATAAGGATTGAATATTTACACATATATGATTAAGACTGAAAATCACTAATCTAATATAAACACACTACTATAGACTATGTCATTATTGCTACACATGCATGGGATAAGTATACAGTCACTGACAAAACTTATTGCGCTGATAAGCCAAATGTGTAAATCGGAACAGACCAATTATCCCACTCAACACCCGCAGAACTGTATGCAGGTACACGCAATCCAGACAATGGATCATATAAACCAATTACTATAGTATAAGCCTCTCTAGAGGCATCTATATTATGAACCAGGTTATGATGGTCAGAGATTAAACTTCCCGGTTCCCATGCTGATGTTGGCCAATAACCGTTCGAAGGAGGTCGATCAGCCTGGGCGACAATATTGCCCAATGAATCAATCATATGAACGAACACTGTTAAATCAGTTGCAATTTTGGTTTCGGGCTGCCAATACAACGTAAAAGAAATTTCGGA
The DNA here is from genome assembly GCA_002346435.1 of Anaerolineales bacterium UBA3001. Classification (GTDB taxonomy): domain Bacteria; phylum Chloroflexota; class Anaerolineae; order Anaerolineales; family UBA11657; genus UBA11657. The sequence goes on along the minus strand of DDZT01000015.1, from coordinate 942 downwards.
TGGTAAGTATTCTGAAATACTATAACCTACTAATCTAGCACCCGAGGTAAAGACAGACCCATCTTTTATCTCTGGGGTATAATTTTTTTCATGCAAGGGTAGTAGACGTCCCAAATCAAGAAATAAGGATTCAATTGGCACATCACTTACACTTATTGAAAGCGGATTGCTTAAGTCATCATCCCAGAAGGACAAGTCCATTCGCATAATTGTAGGTGCTTCAGCCGTACTTGAAATAGGTAAAAAATATGTGTCAGGGTAAATTACATCTGGTTCCCAGTCCGCAGTCGGCAGCAGACCACCTCCTGGCCAAGTATCTAACTTCGCTATATTGTCCATCCCATATCCATACACATTAATTGCAAGCTTGTAATCAATGTCCACATATGACTTGCCACGCCAATAAAATGTGATTTGTATAGATTCGTCTCTAGTCACAGTGTCATTTAGTACAGAATAACCTACCAATTCAATTGTATTATTAAAAATAACACCACTAGCTATCATATTCGACGGTATCTCTTCGTATACAATCTTTTTTGGTACAGTGTAACTGGGTTCAATATATAATTTCACCATCAAAACCGATACAATTAGTAAAACGGTTACGAAAATAATAGAAAATATTTTTTGTAAATGTTGTCCGACTAGAGAGATTATCCCGGCGCACAAATACGTACTAATAACCGTCATCGCTATGAGGGCGAGCCTACCTTGCGCAGCATGTTGATTAAAGGACCAATAAACATTTCCCGCAAGGGTCACCAATAAAAAGGTGACTGCTAAAACATGTGTTATATGAACTTTTCTAATATTTGTGCCAAACGGATACCTCTTTACAAATGACACAATACCTCCACTAACAGCAAATAAAACTAAGCCATTGATAAAAGCAAAAAACCATTTGCCAGGCATTATATTAAAAGCTCCAAATATTCCCCA
>DDZT01000108.1:3259-8845 GCA_002346435.1 Anaerolineales bacterium UBA3001 | reverse complement strand
AACTCCAGGAGGTCCTACCAAACAGAGTATTACACCTTCTCTTTCGTGTCTAATGTGGTCTAAAGATTTGACCGGACGAATGGGACGTCTGTCTAGTCGTAATTTGCGTACTGCTAAAAATTCCAATATGCGTTCCTTGATTGGGATGAGTCCATAATGGTCCTCATTGAGGACTGTTTGGGCATGTTTGACATCAAGGTTATCTGTAGTTACATTAGTCCAAGGTAAAGAGGTAATACAATCAAGATATGTGCGAATTACGCCATACTCTGCAGATGAAGCAGGCAGTTTGGAGAGCCGCTTTAGTTCGCGTGTCGCTTCTTTATGAGCTTCATCAGGCATACCAGCTACGGATATTTTTGATCGGAACTCATCAACCTCAAGGGTTGCTTCATCTCCTTCCCCTAGTTCTCTTTGTATTGCTTTAAGTTGTTCTCGGAGGAAGTATTCGCGCTGCACACCTTCCATTTCAGTATGAGCATCCTTTTGAAGTTTGTGTCCTAGTTCTAGTACCTCTATCTCTCTTCCTAGTACTGTTAGGAGCTTCTTCAACTTGCTGCTTACACGATCTATTTCAAGTAATTTTTGCGCTAATTTTAAGTCTATGCGTAAATATGTGGCTATAGCATAAGCTAGTTGTCGGGGATCATCTATATTTAATGCTGTTGGTATCATTTCTTCGGGAATTGATGGAACCAGATGTGCTAGGTTCTCAAATTGTTTCACTGTTGTCCGCACTAATGCTTCTATTTTAATGCCTTTCTCACGTGTTTCGGGATGTAGTTCTACTTGAGCTTTTAAATAAGGTTCCGTATCTATATAGTCTCCTATATTAATACGTGCTATACCTTGTACAAGTAGACGAATTGTCCCATCTGGTGTTTTCATTAGTCTATGTACAGCTGCTGCTGTCCCTATTCTATAAAGTTCGTCAGGACCTGGAGTTTCGATGTCGGGGTTTTTGCTTGTAACAAGACCGATTATTCGATCGTTGTTATTCACATCATCTATAAGATTTACTGAGCGCGGTTGACCGACTGTTAATGGAACTGCAGTTAGTGGGTATACTACTATGCCACGCACTGGCAAAATGGGTAGTACGTCAGGGATAGAATTGCCAAGCAGTTCGTGGTCTGCTGGTTTACCGTCCTTGCCGAGTTCATTTCCCAACGTAGTAATTATTGCCCCAAAATTAGAATTATCACTTGAGTATTTATTTATTATCATAATGAACCTTGTGGAGGATGGAACGTATTGGTTCCATAAATCCACACTGCTGAAATTTTACCATTGTTATAATAATCGCAAGTTTCTTCAGGATAGCATTGCGCACAACTATATTGTATTGTTTTTTGACATTTGTTTGCGATATATTAGTGCTATAGCTGACAGAAGTGCTACGATAGCCATCAAAGTCTGGTTAGCATTTAGTGTTGCAATTCTGCTGCTATCTACTCTTATGAATTCTAGCAGGAATCTGATACAAGGATATACAACGAAGTAGGCTAATGTAATATCTCCTGGGATTAGTTTGTTGTTGTGTTTACGACTAATCCATAACAACAGAATACACCCAAGTAAATTTAGTAATGATTCGTACAGGAATAGTGGGTGAAAGTATGAATAGTCTACGTATTCCGCAGTTCTATTTTGTGGTGCGATATAAATTCGCCAAGGAAGATTTGTTGGTAACCCGTACAATTCTTGGTTGACAAAATTTCCCCAGCGTCCAATTGCTTGACCTAGCAACACTGCTGGCATAAGTATATCAGCCCACTTTGGAAAGCTTTCATTTTTCAGTTTGGTGTAGAGCCAGAGTGTTAGAGCCCCTCCCAGTAGTCCCCCGGGTATGCCTAATCCTCCTCTCCATAGCTGTACTATTTTAATAGGGTCTGTAAAGTAGGGGTTAGGTTGTCCAGCAGGCATCATGCTTGGTGATGGGGTAACAACGTGGTACAGGCGTGCGCCTATTATCCCGCCTATTAGCAGCCATGTTAGTAAATCCCAAACGAATGATGGGTCTAGCTTGAGTCTTTTAGCCTCAGTTGATGCCAGGTAACCACCTGCAATTGCACCTGTAATAATGATTATTCCATAGAACCTTATATAAAGAGGTCCAAGATGAATTCCTAAACTGTCTATTAACATTTAGTTATGCTGTCTTCGATCATGTAAAACACTAGTGGTTGTACCATTGCTTGCGAACGTGTAGGAAACGCTGTACTGCAGTTATGTTTGCTAAGGGTGCGATTATCCACAATGCTATTTCCGGATGATTGAATAGTAGTGCCGGGGCGAGGACTAGATATCTTTCTAGTCTTGTCATGACGCCTACATTGGCCTTGAAGCCAAGTGCTTCGGCTCTTGCTCTAGTGTATGAAACCATTAATGATCCCACGAGAGCTAATAGAACTAGAACGGTTGACTGAGTGGCATTTATCGTAGCATAATGTACTAATAGACCAAGCATTATGACTGACTCTGACCACCGATCGGTTGTCGAATCAACAAATGCTCCCCAAGGAGTGATTACGCCTTTAGCACGGGCTGTTGCTCCATCTAGAGCATCTATTGGACCCATCACAAGTATTATGATTCCACCCCATAAAAAATTTCCTTGTGAGAGTAAATACGCTCCAATCATATTGCCCACTAGGCCGCTAAAGGTTAGTGTATTAGGGTGTATTCCTAGTTTGACAATATATTCTGCTAAAGGGGTAAGTATAAAACTGAATATTTGGCGCACCCAATCGGTGAATGTGTGTAGTGTACTTACTCGATGTGCTGGTTCAGTGTTACTCATAGGAGGATTGCTTAGTCTAAGTCACTAAAGTATAAATCTATCTTTGAGGACGGTAATTTAGTTTGATTAGATAATGGTATTTGATGTTTAATCATTAGGAAGCAAATCTGAATCATTAGATCAAGTGCTCAGTTTACCATAAATGGTAATATAATGTCTAATCTGATTAGGCAATAGATAACTGATTTTGTAGTGTAAAATATCGCTAATGAAATATTAGTAAGAGTTGTTAGTGGTTGAATGTAAAAAGGAATGATATGCCAAAATTAACGATAGAAGGTGTCGGAGAGTTTGAAGTGGATAATGGTATTCGGTTAGTACTAGCAATAGGAGACAATGACGGTGATATAAATTATGCTTGTGGAGGTAATGCTAGATGTACTACATGTCGTGTGAAGTTTAGTGTTGGGGAGCCCGACAAATATACAAAGGCAGAGTACGAAAAACTAAGTCAAACCAATTCGATAGGAGAATATCGGTTATCTTGTCAATGTTTAATTGATGGAGACATGTCTGTAGCTGTATTGGATAGATTTAGTATTTCGGGACGACCTGATCCAGGTTCAAGACCAGACGATAATATAACTCCAAATGCTGAGTGGGTTGTCCCGTAGATATATGATTGTTACTAGTGTTTTGACCTAGAAGGCAACATAGGTTGCACATTATAAGTTGTGCATTATGGATGATGTTGGCTTGTATAGGATTCTTGGTAGGATTGCATTAGGGAACCCATATGCTTGGTTAGTCTTCCGGGCTTTCCGTTGCCTATGATTTGGCTGTCAACTCTTACCACAGGAACAACATTTCTTGTTGATGATGCAAAAAACATTTCTTTAATTAAGGGTAAAGTGGTCAACATTATGGGTTTTTCTGCAACTTGGATATGATTGGCTTTTGCTAAATCCAATGTTAACTTTCTTGTAATTCCATCAAGTATTTTGCCATCTAACGGAGGCGTCAACAGATGGTTGTGTTGATCTACAACGAATATACTAAACGTGGTTCCTTCCAAGATTGTATCTTTATCTGATGGCGATACGAATAAGGCATCATCAGCATTTTGATGCTGGACTACTGTCTGATTAGCAACTACTGCTCCTATATAGCTAAGTGATTTCACTTCAGGCCATTCTCTTTGATAGATAAATGTCGCTAATGATATACCGTTTCGGTACCAATGATCGGGAGCTGATGTAAGAGGAGAAGCTACAATATATAGATGCGCAGGCTCATTTGGTACCATAGTGCCTGGTATAGGTGAACCTCCGCTGTACATGATTTGTAGTAGCATATCTCCTGCCGAGGAATTTTTATTTACTAATGTGAATATTATCTCTCGTAGTTTTGAGGCATCATGTGGCAGTTGCATTTTCAGTTGGCTTGCTGAGTGTATTAGTCGTTCAATATGCTTTTCCAATCGAAACACCATGCCTTTGTTTAGGGTCCTACAAGATGTAAATATTCGGTATCCGCGGAAAGTACCTAACATATCTTGTGACACATTGATGCTTAGTTCTTTGGTGGGAACAAATTCTCCGTTGGAGTAGGAAAAGATTGGTTTAGGCATGGTGTTAGTTTAGGGCTATCTTGTAGCTACTTTGAGATAGCCATTTCATTTATTGTGTAACTCTATTGTAGTATATTTTGGGTGATACAACGTGCTCCTTTTTATAAAAGTATTTCATATGAGATTTATACGTAGTATAATGTTGGAGTATTTCAGCATACATCGTGTTTATTGATGTTTTTAGTTAGGCTGTGCAAAATTTATTTTACGCTGCTTAGTGATGGTAGGAGTATATTATGAACAATACTGATGAACTAAATGAATTAGAGGGCCAATCGGACAGTAAGAGCAGTAGTGCTAATGCTCAATCTAGCGTGTATACAAAAAAGATGGAGCAGAAGACGCAGGATATAGCTGCATCAGTTGGTAGTTTGATATCTAAACGCCGACAGGTTTGGGAGATAACTCTTAATGTGATACGTAGGTCATGGTGGGTAATGCTAGCGATTGCAATGATTTTGTGGGCATCTGCTGACCCGGGCGTACTAAATTTGTTCTTATTGGCTATATCTTTTATAGGTCGACTATTATTTGCAATTCTATTCATGGTAGTGCAGTTCGGAGCATTGTTTTGGTTTATTAGTAGAACTAGGACTGTTGTAGTTAAACCTGGGGATGACAAGCAGGTTACCTTCGATGATTATTGGGGTCAACCAGCCTTATTAAGATTGGTAAAGCAGTGGATTAGTCTTCTTGGGGATCGAGACAAATTCGTAGAAATGGGTGGACAGTATATTAATGGTCTAATGCTATTTGGAGAACCGGGCACCGGCAAGACTTTATTAGCGAAAGCGATGGCTGGAGAAGCAGGGATTGCCTTTATGTCAGTTGAGGGTTCTGGCTTCCGTGGCATGTTTTGGGGTATGGATACTCTAAAGATGATGACATTTGTGAAAAAGGCTCGTAAATTAGCTAGGGAATATGGAGCATGCATTGCATATATTGATGAAATTGATGCAGTTGGAACGAGTCGTGGGGGAGTAATGGGTGGCGGTCAAATGTCCGGTATGATGGGTGGGGGCATGATGAACGGCGCTTTAACACGTTTGCTTTATGAAATGGATGGTATAAGTGAGCATTCTAGAATGGACAAAATAAAGGCTCGTATTAGAAAGTTGTTAGGTAAAGAGCCTGCTAAGCGGGATTGGCATGTGCTTTTCATGGGGTCGACTAACCGTCCGGATGTGCTCGACCCAGCTCTGTTAAGGCCAGG
>DDZT01000108.1:0-2991 GCA_002346435.1 Anaerolineales bacterium UBA3001 | reverse complement strand
GGCGACAAACCGTCCGGATGTGCTCGACCCGGCTTTGTTAAGGCCAGGGCGGTTTGATCAAATCATTAAAGTGGATCGACCGGATCGGGTAGGTCGTAAAGCGATAATTCAAGGATATTTGTCAAAAATCAATCATGACGAATCTATAGATGTTGATGCGATTGTTGCAGATACGCCAAGAGCTACTCCGGCTCAGGTTATGTCAGCAATTACCAAGGATTCTGTCAGAAGGGCGCTCTTCGCTAATAGAGAGTACGTACTTCAAGAAGACATTGACCAAGCTATCCAGGAGCAATTAGTTGGAATGGCTAATCCAATTGAGGATATGGACCCTGTATTGCTTAGGCAAGTTGCTTACCATGAATCTGGCCATGCGATTGTTCAACATTACGTAATGCCGGATCAACGTATATCTCGAGTTAGTATAGTTAGGAGGTCAAGCGGCACCTTAGGATATATGTTGCCGGTTGATACTGTTGAGATGTATGGACAGCCTTTAAGAAGGATTGTCAGTCGAATAATGGTAGCCCTTGCAGGGCATTTGGCCGTTAAGGTGTTTATGGGAGAATTTTGGACTGGAGCCACTGGAGATTACAACATGGCTAGGATGGAGTTCCGGAATCTGGCCGTACATGGGTTTTTCGGTCCACCAGTATCAGAGCTTTATCGTGACGTTAAGGAACTTCAGTTTTCCGATGAAAGGGTTGAAAGGATCTGGGTTAGCCTAGAAGAACAAATTGAACGAATGTTGATAGAACATGCTGACGAAGTTGAGGCTTTAACTGAGAGGCTACTTGAAAGGCGTGATTTATCCAATAAAGAAGTGCTTGAAACCCTAGGCAAAAACAGTTTGCAATTAGCACAGGATGAAGGCGTAGAAATGGAGAGTGTTTTGGAGCAAATAGGCACAAGTGTCGAAGGCTTAGAGTATAAACGTAGACAAGCCAAAATAGCTGCTTCAAAATCAGATAGCGATTCGTCTAAAGCTAATAATTGAGCATTTCGTGAATGGATAGAATGATAGGCTAAGACTGTAGGTCAGCTCTCAGGAAAGTTTCCATAAGATCATCGAGATCTCCATCCAATACAGATTGAGTATTGCCTATTTCATGTAGGGTTCGATGATCTTTAACCAATTGGTATGGGTGTAGTATGTAGGATCTGATTTGGCTGCCCCACTCAGCTTTAACGTAGTCTCCTCGTAGGTCGTCAAGCTCTTTTTGTCTCTCTATTTCTAGTGCTTCGTACAGTTTTCCGCGCAAGACTTTCATGGCATTCTCTCTGTTTTGTGCTTGAGAACGTTGGTTTTGGCATTGGACTACTATACCCGTAGGAATGTGTGTTATTCGTACTGCAGTATCATTTTTTTGCATGTGTTGTCCTCCTGCGCCTTGGGCGCGGAAGGTGTCTATATTTAGATCCTTTGGGTTTATATTGATCTCTGTGACTGTGTTTATAACGGGCAATGCTTCAACCATAGCAAAAGATGTGTGTCGTCGGTTGGCTGAATCAAAGGGTGATATGCGGACTAGCCGGTGTACTCCTCTTTCTGCACGCAAATATCCGTATGCATATGGTCCTTCTATAGTTGCTGTGGCACTTTTTATGCCGGCCTCATCACTAGTGGATTGATCAATTATCTCTGTAGTGTAGCCACGTCTTTCTGACCAGCGTAGGTACATTCGAAGTAACATGCCGGCAAAATCTTGAGAGTCAACTCCTCCTGCCCCTGCGTGAAGGGTGAGAATAGCATTGCCACGTGAATGCTTCCCAGAAAGCATGGCTTCTAGATCTAATCTAGTGGTTTTATGCTCAATTTCTGTAACTTCGGTTGTTATATCATCGAGAAGTGAGCTGTCGTTAAGTTGTGCTAATTCTATTGCATCGGAAATTCTGCGGTTTAGATCATCCCATTCTTGAATTTGTTCTCCTAATATGGTAACTTGCTGCATTATATTTCGTGCATTATCAGGGTTGTCCCATAATGAGGGATCAGCGGACTGTTTTTGAAGTTCAGCTAATTCTTGTTTTTTGCTTGTTAGGTCAAAGACGCTCCATAAGGGTCTGAACCGTTTTATTTGTGTCTACCAATCTCGCAATTAAATCTTGCATGTAGTACTCCTTTCAAAGGTATTTGTTCTCATTACTACTAGTGCGGATTTACTATTTTTTTCTGTGCTATATCTATTGAGCCAATAGCAATTTATTGTCAGGCTAATGTAAGATAAATACGTATGTTTAGAATAAATTATATCAGTATTTATCTAGGGTATTTTAAATTGCAAGTAGGTTGTCTCTTAATTGTCCAGGCGTAGTTACTTCCATTTGTTCTATTCCACAGCCTAAATAATTGATTGAGTACCATTGCATTAAATTAGGACCCCATTCATGCGAATTTATAGCAAGTATTGATTTGCTGTCGAGGCTGCCAATTCCTGCATCATCTGCTGAAAAACCGAGTGTCCAACGGAATTTAGTCATAACACCACTATTAACAATTGCCTGTAAGTAAGCACGGCGTGTGACTTGTGGCATGAGTAAGTATTTACGAGTATATTGGGTGCGTGGCAGGCCTCGAGTTGAGGTTCTGTACGGCTGTAAAGCTGAGAGACCGGATTGACTCAAAATGTCTTGTACTGCAGTTGACGCATTATTATTTAGGTAATCAGTTAAGTTATGAGGTTGACTAACAGATACTGGAAGATATAAGACTCCGGGATAGTGTTCTTCATACCAACTAGACATGTTGGCGCCCCAACTTTCGGGATTCACAACAATAACTAGACGATTGTCAAGATTTCCTATGCCAGCATCATCTGCTGAATATCCAACTGTCCAGAGTTTCTTAGACCATTGATCACTGGCAACTACTGACTGTATCCATTCAGGCCCCGAGTCTTGTGGTAATAGTAAGTAGACACGGTTGTATTGAGTTCTAGGGTGACCACGAACTTCAATCGAATCCTGTTGTATTATGTTTCTATCTGTAAA
>DDZT01000054.1 GCA_002346435.1 Anaerolineales bacterium UBA3001 | reverse complement strand
CCTACTGAATCTGAGAGCTCTGCTGTCAACTATCTAACAAATTGGATGAATGATGCAGGATTCGAAACCCAAATTGACAATTCAGGCAATGCTATAGGAAAAATAGGTACTGGACCGATATCTATTATGCTATTGGGTCATATTGATACTGTTCAAGGAGAAATATCAGTGAGACAGGAAGGAGATCTCATCTACGGACGCGGAGCTGTAGATGCTAAAGGACCCCTCGCTGCATTTACTTCAGCCGCAAGTTTAGGTGCAATCCCTGGAGTAACCATTACTGTCATTGGCGCTGTAGGCGAGGAAGGAGATTCTAGAGGTGCCTCATATGTGCTCGACAATTTCGATAGACCTGATTTTTTATTAATCGGAGAACCTAGTCGATGGAATCGAATCACTCTTGGTTATAAAGGATCGCTAAGCTATACACTTGCAGTAGAAATACCAATCACTCACCCCGCAAGTAATACAGCTAATGCATGTGAAATGCTAATATCTAACTGGGAATCATTGCTTCAGCTAACTAGAGACTACAACATACAGCATGCAAGAATTTTTGATCAAGTTACACCAACAATCAGGTCACTAAAATCAACCAGTGATGGCATCAGAGATTATGCTCAAATGCAAATCACTTTCCGGCTACCCGAGGGATTGACCATAAACAAACTAAAAGAGCAACTCCAAAAACGTATTGCTGCCCCTGCTAAATTAGAGCTAATACGAGGAGCAGTAGAAGCTTATCGTGCTTCTAAGAATACCAAGCTAGTACGAGCAGCACTTGCAGCGATACGCGCTGAGGATGGTACTCCAAGTTTTGTAGTTAAAACTGGGACATCTGACATGAATATAGTAGCCCCAAAATGGCAATGTCCGAGCATCGCTTATGGACCAGGAGATTCAAATCTTGATCATACCCCAAACGAACATATCTCTCAGTTAGAATATCAACGCAGTATTGCGGTATTACGAACCCTTATGGAAAACATCAGCAATGAACGGTAGAGTTGATCATATTCTGTTTGCAATCGTTGTTGTCTTAGTCAAGTTCCAATTCTCAATCATATATTAGAGAAGGATTGCCATCACGATACAATTAATAGTTGAGACCACATGAAATCAAAACGCTCACCTTGGAAACATGCAAATTTATGCGCTGCCTTTTGTTTTTCGTCTATATTTGTTTCACAAATATACAGAGGCTTGGTTATAAGAAGTAGCCGATTGGTTACAACCTTAGAAGACACGATTTATGGAAATTTGATAATAGCATTGCTCACTGCTTTAGTTTATGGAATATTTGCATGGGGAGCCACTACACTTTTTAGAAGAGGAAAACACCCGAATTGGTACTTACTTGAATTACTGCTATTATGGTTTTGGCCAATTGTAATTACTGTCGGATTATTGATAAGTCTTGAGTATGGACAGCAATCGGAATAAAATACTACTGTTGTAATCTGGTTTGTTCATTTGTCAGATAGTCTCTTATAATCAACAAAACGATATCCCACACCTCGCTCTGTAAGAATGTACTTAGGATTACGCGGATCTGCCTCTAATTTGTCTCTTAAGTAATTTACATACAATCGTAAGTAGTGTGTTTCAGTCTGATACTCATAACCCCATACTTTTGCCAAAAGCTGATCATGAGAAACTACCCACCCAGCATTTTGCACTAAATGGTAAAGTAGACGATATTCAGTAGGTCGCAATTTCACAAGTTGACCATTGACAAAAATCTCATGTCGGTCAAAATCAATCTTCAAACGTTCGTCGACTATTATGGCCTCCCCATCACCACCTTTTGGCGGTGCTACGCGCCTAAGCACTGCCCGTACTCTACTCACCAATTCACGGGGACTAAAAGGCTTTGTAATATAATCGTCTGCACCCAATTCTAAACCACGAACACGATCATCTTCTTCTCCACGAGCTGTGAGCATTATTACGGGCACATTGGAGTTCTCTCGAAGTAACGCCAATGTCTCAAATCCGTCCATTTTTGGCATCATCACATCAAGAATCACCAAATCAGGCAACACTTTGCGAATCTGATCCAAAGCATCTTTGCCATCGTAAGCTTCATGAACCGCAAACCCCTCCAAATCCAAATTCATTCGTATAAAATGAATCATACGCTGTTCATCATCTACTACTAAAACCTTAGTACCCGGACGAGATTTTTTCATGTCATTTGCTCTTTTCATAATCGTATTTTACTATGACAGCAGTTATATTATCTGGTCCACCAGTTTTATTTACTTCTTTAGTCAAATTTTCACACGCATCCTGTAAATCTGAGCTCTTTATTATTATTTGCAGAATGTCTTCGTCTTCCATACATCCCCACAAACCGTCACTGCACAATAAAAAAATGCTACCAGGTTTGACGGAACATTCACTGACATCGACCTCTAGCACATCACCCTGACCCACTGCACGCATCAATATATTTCTTTGAGGATGATTTTCGATACCCTCATCAGTAAGTTCCCCAAGATCATACAGTTTTTGCACCAGTGAATGATCTTTGGTAAGCTGTAATAATTTCCCTGACTCAAGCATGTAAGCTCTACTGTCGCCCACATGACCAATAATAGCATTTGTTCCCATTAATAATAGTGCAGTTAGTGTAGTTCCTCCACCAGGCACTTTATTCACCACATCATTATTAGCTGCAATCAAAGCGGACCGCATCAGCTCCATTAATGTTTTGTTGTCGCAGAAATCTTGGATTTCTTCCAGAATCTTGGAAAATATGTAACTGCCTACTACCCTTGCAACTGATTGTGCAGCAATTGTACTAGCACGCTCACCTTTCTTGTGGCCACCCATACCATCTGCAACCACAAATAACCCGAAATCATGTTGTTTAGAATCGCCAGCATTCATACCAGTTAAAGCAAAGAGAGAATCCTCATTGTCTTCACGAACTATGCCGACACTTTGGGCATGAGATAAAGTGATCGATGGTATTCCACTAACTGGCGGATGATAAGCAGCTCTACCAATTTGTATTCGACGTTTGGTAGTTAGTCCATCCACTATATTATTGCGTGACTTGCTGAACAAGCGCGAAAGATTGAATATATTCACTGCAACATCATATTGAGTCAGGATATATAGTTATATAACACATAGACAATAATATCAGTCATGAATTTTTGTTCTATTGTTAGCTCTAGATTATGCCAACAACTATTTTAGTTCAATTAGATGACTTAGCCAAGTTATTGAAGAAATGAGCATATGATTCAACGCCGTTATGAAAAGTCTCTAGATGCAATTTCTCGTTTGGTCCATGAATGCCATCATCATTTAGAGCAAATCCAAGCATGACTGTTTCAATTTCCAGCATATCACTAAGCATGCCAACCACTGGCACTGTACCGCCACTACGCATAAAGCTCGGTTTCACACCAAACACATACTCAATTGCATCTACAGCTGCGCGCACCCCAATAGATTCTCGGTTGACTACAACTGGGCTTGCATGCGCTAACTCCTTCAGTTCCCATCTAACAGTATCTGGCGCATTATCAGACAAATATTTACGAAGACTATCTGATATTTCTGCAGGCTTTTGATGAGGTACTAACCTCATAGATAGTTTTGCCATTGCCTTAGAAGGAAGAACTGTTTTACTACCGGAACCTATGAAACCAGAGTAGAGTCCATTCACATCCAATGAGGGTCGTACTGAAACTCGTTCCATGGCAGAATAGCCAAATTCTCCAAATAAAGAAGGTGGGTTGCCTGCACTAGATAGCAATTCCTGATCATCGTACGTCAATTGGTTGATTTCTAATCTTTCTTCTTCAGATATCTCTTCGACATTTTCATAAAACAGAGGTAATCCTACCTTACCATCAGCCTCATGCATTCCAGCAATTAATTCGCACAATACAATCGCAGGATTGTGCACAGCCCCGCCAAACATACCTGAATGCAAATCAGTCTCAGGGCCGTATACCCATAGCTCATAATAGGCTAGACCACGCAGACCATAGACAATAGCAGGATAGTCAACATTCCCAATACTTGAGTCCGCGTTCATGCAAAGGTCACAATATAACAAATCACGATTACTCTCAACAAAACCTGCTAAATTTGGTGACCCAATTTCTTCTTCTCCTTCAAGTATGATCTTGATATTTAATGGGAATCCGTCGCCTGCATTCTTCCATGCATCCAATGCTGAAAACACCCCCATAATTTGCCCTTTCATATCCGACGCACCTCTCGCGTACAAATTATCGCCGCGAATTGTAGGTACAAAAGGAGAAGATGACCATTCTTCAATCGGGTCAGCAGGTTGTACATCATAATGACCATAAATCAGGACTGTAGGACGGTCTTCTATATTAAGGTAATCGCCGTAAACCACTGGATGACCATCTGTAGGGATGATTTTGATAGACTCCATACCAAGACTCTGCATTTCATTAGCTAGCCACTCTGCAGCTTGGCGCATGTCTGATTCATGATCCGGCAAGGTAGATATACTAGGAATCTCACATAGGTCAATAAGCCTTTCTAACGATTTATTCTTGTGAGCATTAATGTAGCTTACAACATCTCTAATAGCGGTCATAAATTTCCTTTATATGCAATGTAATAATCTGAATCAAGCCTTATCAATTATATTTATTTTTCTTAATATTAGTCTAGCACATACCTTGCATATTGTTACCAATTTTTATAAAGATATATGCTGTGATATATGCTGTATTACACAATAATGTCCAGTATATATTTTTTTGTACACATATGTTGTTTTATAGATATAATATCTAATGATACTAGTTGATGCGGTTTTGTTTATAAAAACTGTGTGTAAAAAAACAACAAGGTAGTTATCAATGAATTTTCTAGGACTTGAATCTAGCCAATGGGTCGATATAGGAATTTCTGCCGTAGTATTGGTAGTTGTACCTACCATTGGTCGTAAGATAGTAACTAAATGGCTAATTCGATTAATACAAACAATCGTCGGACGTACAGAAACTAAACTAGACGACGCATTGCTTCCAGCTGCCCGAACACCAATCTACTGGCTTGTAATTGCAGCAACTACACATTGGGCAATATTGAGACTGACATTCTTGCCATTGGCATTATTGCCGTTCTGGACCCAGTTCTTTTTTATATCTTACCTTGCTCTAACTGTTATTCTGTTGTGGAGAAGTGTCTCAGCATTTTTTGTCTGGTACACACAGCACATAACAAAACATTCGGATCCAAGACTCTTGACCCAAGCCGTACCTTTGCTTCGAAGAGTAATACTAGGAATTCTTGCAGGTATAGCAATAATTATCCTGTTAGGCCGCTTTGATGTTGATGTCAGCGCACTTGTAGCCACAATGGGAATAGGTTCATTAGCTATAGCATTAGCTGCACAAGCGGCACTGTCAGACACTATCAGTGGCATATTAATTATGATAGATCGCCCTTTCAGGATAGGTGACCGCATTGAAATCAGAGATTTAAATACTTGGGGCAATGTAATAGATATAGGCCTAAGAAGCACGAGAATTCAAACATTGGATAATAGGACAGTGATTGTTCCCAACTCAGTCATAGAAAAAAGCCTTGTCGTCAATCATTCTTTCCCAGATACACATTATCGAATCCAAATGGAGGTGGGCGTTGCCTACGGAACTGATTTAGAGTTTGCCCGAACCACATTAAAGACTGCTATTAAAAATGTTGAAGGAGTGCTTGACAACAAACCAGTCGACGCTCTTTTTCTAAACTTCGGTGATTCGGCCTTAATATTCAGATTGCGTTGGTGGATTGAAAGTTACATTGATACTCGACCAATGTTTGACAGAGTTAACACAGCTGTATATAACGCATTACGATCATCAGACATCTTGATCCCCTTTCCTCAACGTGAGATACGAATTGTTCAAGAATCAAGTACATCTAAAACTGAAGACTATATTGACCACCGCAGCTAATTGTGACTTAACTCGCATAATGATATTTGACCTGCACTCTACCGTCAGGTATAATGTCACCGACAGAAAGCCAGATAAAACGGTATAGATATATAGCGGCCGGCGAGTAATAGCGACACGTCGAGCCGCACTTTTATGTGAGGCTAAATAATGCCTAAGAGAACGTATCAACCAAAAATCAGGAGACGTGCACGAGTTCACGGATTCCGAAAACGCATGAGTACCGCAGGTGGGAGGAAAGTTCTTAAGTCTAGACGACTTAAGGGACGCAGTGTACTAGCTGTACAACGCGTCCATGTTAAACCACATGTGAACTGGAATGGAACTAAAAGTGGTAGTGCGTCAAACAATAAGCGTAAGTAAAATACCCGAAAAGTCTCGTCTATGATTGTTATGCGTAGACAAAATGAATTTCAAAGAGTAAAACATTCCGGGAAATCGTGGGTGCATCCGCTAGCAGTTTTACAGGTTATCAAAAATTCACTATCATATTCAAGAATAGGTTTTGTGGCAAGCAGACATGTGGGAAACGCCGTCAAGAGAAATCGAGCTAAACGTCTGATGCGTGAAGCAATTTACTATCATGACTCAAACATTTTAGATGGTTGGGACTTACTGTTAATCGCCAGACCTACTCTGGGTAATTGTAAGGTGGATGATGTCATTTCAGCAGTATATTATCTACTATCACAATCCCATTTATTGATCAAAGCAGACATAAAGAACGCTAGATGAAAAATTTGTTCCTTACCGCAATAACACTATACAGAAAGTATGTTTCACCGTTAATTCCACCTAGTTGTCGTTTTCAACCTACATGCTCAGAATATGGCTATGAAGCAATCTTGAGATTTGGAATTATTAAAGGGTCGACTCTTCTTTTACGTCGGGTTTTAAAATGCCATCCCTTCAACTCCGGAGGTTATGATCCTGTACCTAGCCAAACTGATAATATAAACTTCCACATGGGTAATGGATAAGCTTTTGACATTATGTCAATATTCAAACATCTGATAAAACACAATTTACATAAAGCTATTATTACAACTACCATAACACTATTACTGGTAGGTTGCAGCGGTGCTATGCCAGCAAGTTCATGGCCCAATTCAATCATAGCCGACAACAATCTTATAATAGCAAACAATAATGCTGTCTATGCAATCTCATCAGATATTGGTAGGTTGATATGGAAATTTCCTAGCGAGCCTGATAGTATGAGAAGTCAACTTTACACATCCCCAGCACACACTAATGATTCAATAGTAGTAGGGTCAGACAATAAACATGCTTTTACTATTGATATCATAAATGGAAATGAAATTTGGAGCTTCGATGCTACAAACAACAAATCTGGCACAGCACCAACTGGCACAAGTGCAAGCGCAGACTTAGCATTTTTTACTTCGGAAAATACATTGTACGCGTTGCAAATTTCCAACGGCCAAACAGCTTGGAAGTTCGAATCGGCAAAAGATCTATGGGCACCACCTTCTACAAATGGTCAATATGTGTTTTTGCCTGGCATGGATCACACTCTAACATCGATTGACATTACTAATGGATCACAAATATGGCAGCAGAATTTTAAGGGTGCCTTAGCCGATTCTCCAACCATTTATCAAGACACTCTGTATACAGGGTCGTTATCTAATAGTGTCTATGCTATAGACGCTGCTAATGGCATGATCATATGGGAATATGAAGCAGAAGGATGGGTTTGGGGTAGTCCTAAGGCAGTTAATGAACATGTATTTTTCAGCGATTTAGACGGATACGTATACGCGCTAAACAGAGAGACCGGACGTGAAATGTGGATTAGCCAACAACTTGACAGTGCATCACGAGGAACACCCGCATATAGTAATGGCAATTTGTTTGTAACCAGTGACAACGGATTTGTATACTCGATAGACGCTATTAGTGGAAATCCTATCTGGAATATTGAAATTGATAGCAAAAATGCCGACCGACTTTTAGCGGATTCAATCGCACATAATGGATTAGTGTATATTACCTCGATGAATGGTGACAATCTAGTGTATGCCATTAATCAATCAGATGGTGTAATTGTGTGGGAATTTAACCCAGAATAGCTGGTTACTTTTTAAATATTATTAGATATATAGATCAATCATGTGGAATCAATTAGTCATTTACCCATTTACTAACTCACTATTACTACTCTATAAAGTAATGGGTGATAGTTTCACGCTGTCATTAATTATACTGACTTTAGCAATACGTTTACTCCTCATGCCTCTAACGGCCAAGCAACAGAAATCTCAGATGAAAATGCAGGCCATGCAACCAGATATTAAGAGGATACAAGAGAAATATAAGGGAGAGCCGGAACGTATGCAGAAAGAGCTCCAAAAGATTGGCTATAGTCCGGCATCAATGCTAGCAGGATGCCTACCAATGTTCATTCAATTCCCAATCCTCATTGGAATGTATCGCTCCATCATGCATGCAATTCCAGCAGCTCCTCTACAAATGATCGATCTATACAAAGCTGCATACCAATCATGGTTCCCAGAATTCCACAAAATGATACCTGTGGAGCGCACGTTTCTCTGGATGGATCTTAGTCAACCAGATAGATTTTACCTAGACATATTGTCCGGGATTGGTGTGCCAGTTTTGCCTTTGTTAGTATATATCACCACAGTGTTACAGCAAAAGATGATGACTCCTGCTACTGCGGATCCCAACGATCAATCTGCACAAATGCAGCGTTCCATGATGACAATGATGCCACTGATGTTTGCATTTTTTGCTCTCCAGTTCTCATCGGGACTATCAATTTATTTCATTACCTCCAATATAGCCACTGTAGCCCAATACATGCTGATAAATCGTGAAAGATTGGAATGGGCACCAGTCAAAATAGCAGGTATTTTCGAATTACCAATTCCTTCGATCTCTGCACCCCCTCCTACTAAGATATCTCAGCAATCTGAAAAAGGTGGTACTTCATCAAATCCAACCGCTGTAGCTCAGGAAAAAATGAGCAGTAGAAAAGCAAAAAGGTTAAAAGCCAGAAAGGCCCGTGGGGGAAAACGAAGACGGTAAAGATAGTATGGTGAAAAACTTAAGTTTAGGAGAACACTGTTATGGAATCAAACAATAGTGCACTGGAAATACATGCCAAGGACGTCGAAAGAGCAATTGAATTAGCAGCATTGGAACTAGAGGTAGATGGAGATGATTTAGACATAAATGTTATTGACAATGGTGATATAAGTTCTGATAGTTTGGCTCGAATAATTGCAACAGTGCCAGAAACTGAATACGATGTTGAGCCCAGATTAATAACCATTAATAGGGTTGTTACTGAATTTCTGCACTATATGAATATAGATGCTAATATTTGTGTGCAAGACCAAGAAACAGACCCAACAGATAATAGATCTTCCATTAGAATCAATATTGTAGGAGATAAACTTTCTGTATTAATCGGTAAGCGTGGAGAAACATTGGCAAGCCTAGAGTTTCTCGTCAAATTAATTGTATCTAATCAACTAAATAGATGGACTAATATCAGTCTGGATATTGATGGTTACAAACAGCGACGAGAGCACCAACTCAAGCGTCTGGCTCAAAGAATGGCTGGCCAAGTACAACAATTTGGACGTCCAATTGCACTTGAACCTATGCCTGCCAACGAAAGACGTATTGTTCACATCACGTTGGAACACAATCCTGAAGTTACTACAAATAGTACTGGAGATGGTAATCAGCGCAGAGTCAATATTCAACCCTCTCTATTACGATAATATATAGCATTGCACCTGCACGTTCCACGACTCTGATATAATCCGCGCATCAAAATAAACTAATGGAGTGTTATAGTAGACGTAGATGACTCGAATCTATGCATTTGTTAACCAGAAAGGTGGCGTTGGAAAGACAACCACAGCCATCAATCTAGGATCGTATCTTGCCAAAAACAATCAACAGGTTTTGTTAGTTGACCTTGATGCACAAGGAAATGCTACGGCATGCCTCGGAGTAGAAAGACAAAATATCAACGCAGGAACATACAACTTATTAATAAGTCCAAATGCTCGCCTCCACGCAAACACAATGAGAAGCGAGAAGCTGGGCATATCTCTAGTACCATCTTCACCCGCACTCGCAGGTGCTGAGGTAGAGCTTGTCAATGAGACAGATCGTACTAACCGTCTCAGCCAAGCCTTATCACAAGCTAGACGCTATGATTACGTACTTATCGATTGTCCTCCTTCTTTAGGACTGCTAACCCTCAATGGACTGGTTGCTTCACAGGCAGTGGTAATTCCTGTACAGTGCGAATATTTAGCACTAGAGGGATTAGGTCAACTATTGGAAACTATTAACCGTATTCAAGCTGCATTTAACTTTGACCTCCAAATTAGAGGAATGTTAATGACCATGTATGATTCAAGATTAAAGCTTTCACAACAAGTTGTAGATGAAGTACGACTACATTTCCCAGACAAAGTGTTTCAAGTGGTCATACCTCGCAATGTTAGACTTGCTGAGGCTCCATCACATGGCGAGCCAATCAGCACATATGCACCTGAATCTGCAGGTGCATATGCCTATGCATCGTTAGCTACGGAAATACTTTCTGGTGATACCCCATATGAAATTACATTGTCATAATCATGCAATAGTTGACCGTGTGCCAAATATAATATTCTTAGGTGCACAAAATCGACTTGTGATTTCCTAAATCATCTATAATTTATATATGGCTATCAAACGAGGACTCGGGCGTGGGCTAGACGCGCTTATACCAACTAATACCCATGTAGGTCAGGGAGTTTCTCAAATTGCCATTACATCAATACAACTGAATCCAAGACAGCCTCGTACTACTGTAGACACAGAGGAACTTGCAGAATTAGCAGAATCGATACGTAAACACGGTATTTTGCAACCTATAGTAATCGCGCGGACAGAAAACACTGGCGAATACAGACTCATAGCTGGACAAAGGCGATTACAAGCTGCAGCCATTGTAGAAATGCATACGATACCAGCCATTATTAGAGATACAACTACAGAATCTGAAATGCTGGAATTGGCCCTAATAGAAAATATACAACGTAGCAATCTGAATCCTCTGGAGACAGCTCGAGCTTATAGCTCACTAGTTGAAGATTTCGGTATGTCCCATGAAGAGATATCTAAACAGGTAGGTAAAAGTCGTACCACCATTAGTAATAGTATAAGATTGTTGCGCCTTACTGAATCTGTTCAAATAGCACTATCAAACAAGCAGATTTCTGAAGGTCATGCTAGAGCCATTCTAGGTATATCCAATCCTGAAGACCAAGAACATCTTCTCGGTAAAATATTATCCGAAAACTTAAATGTCCGTCAAACTGAGGCAATCGTACAAGGCACGAGTTATTCTACTGAAACACCTAATCTTGTTTCAGAAAGATCTATAGAGGAAATAGATTTAGAAAACCGCTTGCGTAACTCAGTTGGAACCAAGATAAAACTTCATCGTAACCGCAATGGTTCGGGGCGTTTAGTGATATATTTTTATTCAGATGAGGAGTTGGAAAATCTTACTAATCAGTTGATTGACACTTGATGTCTGTAGACCAAATATTGGTTAATGGGCGGATACATACCCTAGAGCCAGATACTTCTATAGTAACAGCACTAGGCATTACCAAAAACACTATCACTGCTATTGGCAGTGATAGTGAAATACTCCAACTAGCCAACAATCATACTAATATAATTGATCTGCAAGAAAGACTAGTCATTCCAGGTATGGTAGATGCTCACTGTCACTTTGATCATTTTTCACGTCAATCAAACAACATCGATGCAGCTCAGCCGAATAAGCATAAACTAATACAAATACTAGCAAATCAAGCCAAAATTACACCAAAAGAACAATGGATTACTGGACATGGGTGGGACCACAATAGATGGGACCAAGATGTTCCGACTGCATCTGATATAGATATAGTAATTCCAAACCACCCTGTTTTCCTCACAGGACATTCCATGCACATATCGTGGGCAAATAGCAGTGCAATAAACAAAGCTAATATTAACTCTTCAACACCCGATCCCCCTGGCGGAATGATAGGTCGTGATGAACATGGAAATCCTAATGGAATATTCTACGAAACTGCTTCTGATCTTATCGCATCAGTTATGCCAGAACTATCCATAGATGATGTTGCTAACAACATGAGATTAGCGCAAGAGAAATTATGGCAGACTGGGCTGACAGGACTACATGATTATGATCAGCGCATTGCCTTTGATGCTTTAAAATACCTGTCCGAAGATAAAACACTAGGTTTGCGTATCGTAAAGAATATGCCAGCAGCACTACTAGATGAGGTAATTGCTCAAGGATTACATACTGGGTCCGGTTCCAAATGGCTTAGTATAGGTGGAATTAAAGTATTTATGGACGGTGCACTAGGAGCACGAACTGCAAGTATGCTTGAACCATATGAGCTAGACACAAATAATTATGGGATAGTAGTCACTAAAGAAGATGAACTATTAAGTATAGCCAATAAAGCCAATATAAACGGTCTAGCTATGACCGTACATGCAATTGGGGACCGAGCAAATCGTGAAGTTTTAAATGTGTATGAAAAACTCAGACACAATGAACGTGAGCGAGGAGATCCACCTTCCAAGCTACGTCACCGCATTGAACATGTACAGCTGCTTCATCCAAATGACAACCTTCGATTGGCTTCTTCACAGATTATCGCATCTATGCAGCCAATACACGCAACTTCTGACATGATGTTGGCCGAACAATATTGGGGGGATCGTATATCTGGTTCCTACGCATGGCGGACACAGATCAATGCCGGTGCTATCTTAGCATTTGGAAGTGACGCTCCAGTAGAAAGCATCAACCCTCTTTGGGGAATTCATGCAGCAGTCACTCGCAGTAATCGAACGAACAATGTTGACACAATTGGATGGCAAACTCAGCAATGTTTAACAGTTGATGAAGCAGTCAGAGCTTATACTCTTGGTGCAGCTTATGCAGGCTACCGAGAAAATGATTTAGGAACCCTTACACCAGGCAAATTAGCAGACCTTGTAGTCCTAGACAAAGACATTTACCGTTGTGACCCAATGGATATCCACACAACCAATGTACTAGGAACGATGATAGATGGTGTATGGAAATACCGCGCATCATCTTTATACTAATACGATAGAAAATATAGTCGCATCACATATTATTAAAATATTTCGCTTCATTATCTAGGAGAAAACATTCGATACTTATATCTGCGTTACAACAATTCTCTTTTGTCACCGATTCGTAATGTAATACCCTCACTGTCCATATGCTCCAAAAATCCCAAAGCGTATTTTCGGCTAGTAGAAAACATATCACGTAACTCAGCAACGGTAATTGAACCTTTTTGCAAAATATGGTTTTTTGTTTCTTCTACCATAAATTCGTATGTATCTAGCATAAACAACAAGTCAGGCTCAATAGATACAAGAATATTTTGATCTAAGATCACAGCAAGAACATCATCACCTATCATATTAATGACTTGAGATTTTGAAGGGGTATTATATGGATCACCAACAAACTGATTAATGAGGGTGTCTACTTGTTGTTTGTACTGACCACGCAAAACAACTTCATGTTTTGGCAAACACACCACAGATTCTTTAATTAACACATTGCCTAGGTTGGCCATCTCTATTATTAATGCATTGAAGGTATTAGTATCAATTTTCATGCGACTCTTGAGTTCTTCACGTTGCATCCCAATTCTTAACGGATATCTTTGATGATATCCATATAGATGATCATGCACTTGCTCTAATTTATTCTGCCAAGATGCATCGCTAAGTACAAGTTGTTTGCTGTCTAATGTGATCTTGTGATCTAAATCGCCTAAGACAACGACCTCCCCATTTGTAATCATGGAATTCAGAATTGAAACAGCTTCATTCAATTCTAATCCTGATTTTGCCAATGCACTATTAACCGAAACTATTCCTCTCGTCTCCAGATACTGAAGCAATATTTCATTTGGAGAACCATCTGACATAGTCTGAAATCTCAACAATGTAGTAGTATCATACAAAGAGTGTCGAATACGAGGATTTTCATCTAATATCCTCCCACCACCAATAGTATTGCCCGGTGAAGGCCGCCGCAATATATAACGGTCACCTTTCTGTACTACGATTTCACTACTTAACTCTAGCTGTAGCCATCCATTGTCACCCGGCATAAGCTTCTCGGATCCAATAATCCGTGTACGTGCCATCAATTCCGCCGCTCCGACAAACAACTTTACCTGTTCATTATGTCTTAGAGGAATCAAGTTATGATCTTCTTTAAGAAGCTGGATTGAAACATCGATCAATTGTGTTGGATAGAATTGCCCAGGCCTTGCCACTACTGCACCGCGACCAATTTCACTTTTGTTGACTCCTGAAATATTAATAGCAAGTCGTATACCAGGTGAAGCGACTTCGATAGAGTTATTGTAGGTTTGCATACCACGAATACGTCCATACAACCCTATCGGATAAATTTCGATCTCTTCGCCTACTTCAAGTATTCCATCTAACAATGTACCTGTCAGAACTGTTCCAAATCCTGCCAATGTGAATACCCTATCAATATTAAGACGAGGCATACCCTTGTCTAATTGTGACACATTGGAATCAAGACATTCTGCAAGAACATCTCGCAATTCACGCACATCTTGTGAGACAGCAGTAAAAGGTACTAACGGAGCATCAGACAATGTGGTATTACTCAATCTTTCTAATACATCATCCTGCACTAATTTGACCCAATCAGAACTTTCAACTAAGTCAGTTTTTGTGATAACGACTACTCCACTATTGATCTGCAACAGATCCATAATAGCTATGTGTTCCTTAGTCTGCGGCATTACGCCTTCATCTGCAGCCACAACAAGTAATACAGCATTAACGCTACTAACCCCAGCTAGCATGTTCCCAATAAAATCAACATGTCCAGGAACATCCACAATTCCTACTGTTCCAATTTGAGGCAGATCCATCCAAGCGAAGCCCAAATCAATCGTCATCTGACGTTCTTGTTCTTCGATCAGTCTGTCAGGGTTTATTCCTGTAAGCGCTTTGACCACTGTTGACTTCCCATGATCAACGTGACCGGCAGTACAAATTACATACATACTATAACTTTTTGTTTACAATTAGTTTGGAACAATTACAACATCACTGTACGTGGATTGATTTCAAGGAACTTTTTTTGCAGGTTTTTCATACACTGCTAAGTATTTTCGTATTGCAGAAAACATCTCTTTCAGACGATCTTGGTCCATCCTACGCATTTGACTCACAAGATCCATTATTTCTTTTACGTTTTCTTCAATGTTTTCCAACCTATTTAATAACTTCTGAGTAACTCTGTCATTATCCTTCCATTGTTCTTTTCTGGTTAACTCATGCTCTGTCCACTGCTGATTGTTTACTTCTATAAAATCTTTCCACTCCTCTTTGTGGCGATCCAATGTATGCCGCTGCAACTCAGTAAAATCAGAAATTTTATTTTCGGCAATCATAAAATTGTTGTCAAGATTTGATAGTTCATGTTTCATGTCATTATGAGTTTCTTTAAATTCTTCCAAGAGCAAAGTGGACTCCTGCATCGAAGTCTCTATTTCTTTAGATTGTTTTTGTAACTCTAGCCACCAACGTTCCCTTTCTGATGACGCAAACGTTTGCTTTTCAATCCACTGAGACTGTTCTAATTGTCTATTATTTTCCATTGTCAGTAAGTCATTAATATAATTATGGTTACTTAGATTAGCATCGTCCAAAGACTCCAATTTTAGTCTCATTTCATCTAGCAAGGTTCTCAAGTTATTAAGATCGCCTTTAAAATCAGCAATTCGTTTGCCATCTTGAATACTTCTTTCTTCAACAATTGTTGTCTTATGTTCTACCTGATCTGATATTCTTACAGCATGATTGATTGAGTTTGCTAAATCACTAATTTCACTCCTTGCACGACGATTTTCTTCATCCGTCACTAACAATTGTTCTTCGATATCACGCAGTTTTCCTATCTCATCTTTCATATAAATAATGGTCTTGTTAACAGAATCCCTATCAATTATTCGTAAACGTTCCATCTCAACTTCCGACTTAGTACGAAGTGACTCAATATTATCAATACTGGTAATAAAATCTGATCTATTCTTTTCGATGATCTCATCAACTTTTGAGGCCGAAGCAGCCAACTGCTGCGCCTTCCTAATTTCAGATTCCATCTCAGCAATACGAGCTAATAATTCCTTATTACCATTCTGCAATACACTAATACTTTCTCGCAATTCCACAATGATTTTACGATCACTGCGACGCTGCTCATCTAACCACTCTATCTTATTGATTATTTGACTTGACTCTTTCATGTTTATTTACAAACTAATGATACAAAAGATTATATGACAATGCACCCAGCCGAGCAACTACACTACGGTTAATTAAGTGGCATTGACACCTGCACAAGCGCCCATTATCATCATGTTATGCGAATTGCTGTAGATGCAAGACTGACAGATTACTCAGCCGGAGGTATCCCAGAGTATATTCAACAACTTTCTACACGCTTACCTAAATTGGACAATCTGAACGAATATATAGTATTAAATGCGATCAAAACAAGACAAAGACAATATAGTAATAAGCACGCTAAGATGGTGAAGTGCTGGACACCTGCACATCATGTCCTAGAACGATACAGTCTGACACTCGAGCTTCTACCAAGAAACATCCATTTGCTACATTCACCAGATTTCATACCGCCACGCGGAGGAACATGGAAATCGGTTATAACCATACACGATTTGTCTTTCTTGCTGTACCCTCATTTCCTTACTCCAGATAGTCAGCAATACTATAACAATCAGATTCGCCATGCTGTTCGCCGTGCTGATGCCATATTGGCAGACTCTAATACAACCAGAAATGACATCCTAGAACACCTAGATGTAACTCCAGACAAAGTGACCACTGTATATTTAGCACCACATGAACGTTTTCAACCACAACCAAATCCGATAGTAAAATCCACACTATCTCGCCTTAAATTACCAAGTCAATATCTACTTTTTGTTGGTACATTTGAACCTCGAAAAAACATCAATGGTTTGCTTCAAGCATACTCATCTCTCATATCCAAACAACATGACACACCACAACTTATAATGATCGGTAGGCAAGGATGGCTTCATGAACCAATCGGAGATTTAATACGTAAATTAAACCTACAAAATCAAGTACAAATCCTGACTAATGTTGACGTCCAGGATTTGCCGGCAATATACACTGGAGCAATCGCCCTTCTGTTACCATCTCACTACGAGGGATTTGGCTTTCCAGTGCTAGAATCAATGGCATGCGGAACTGCTGCAGTTATATCCGATAAAGGTTCATTACCTGAAATAGCTGGCGATTCAGCACTACAATGTAATCCAAACAGTACTGAATCTATAGAAGAAGCCATTACACTAATACTGACAGATTCAAAACTAAGAAGTGATTTTGAGAAAAAGGGTCTCAAACAATCTAGCTTATTCACATGGAATAAATGCTGCCAACAAACTCTGGATGTATACAACCAAATACTTCAGTCAACATAAACCAAATGAATTTACTTTTTCTAACACCTTCCCTACCCCATCCAGCCACGCAAGGAGCAGATATTCGTAACTGGGGAATAATTTCTAGCCTATCAAAAAATCATAGGATTTCTTTAGTGACTTTTGCAAACCAATCGGGTCGTATTTCGAAAACTCTGTCGAAGTGCTGTTCTACTATTAAAATTACCAAGACGCCCAAAAAAAACATACTACAACGTATTGTAACCATGTTTTTATCCAACAAGTCTGATATGTCTGTGAGGTTATACAGTACTGAGTATTCCATGAAATTACAAGATGTACTAGCCAATGAAACATTAGATTTAATACAAATAGAGGGACTAGAAATGGCCGCCTATCTAGCACAGATTTTAGACTATTATCGTAATCAAACGACCCGGCCTGTCATAATATATGATGCTCACAATGCTGAAACGGTAATACAAGAACGTGCCATCAGATCTGATATATCAGAACCACATCGTTGGATAACTGCATTATATTCGATGGTCCAATTAAGGCGAATAAGAAAATTTGAACTAGAAACATGTTCGAATTCTGATGCCGTAATATGCGTTTCAAATGAAGATTGTGTAGCGCTAAAAAAACTTAATCATCAACTGGATCCAACAGTTTTACCCAATGGTATATTTCTGTCAGATTATCCAGAATCTTCACGACATCCAAAAATTATGTCACCAAGATTGGTATTTTCTGGAAAAATGGACTATAGACCTAATATAGATGCAGCGGTTTGGTTTGCAAACAAAGTTTTTCCCTCAATCCAAAAACGGCATGATAAAGCTAAATTTATTATCGTTGGTCAATCACCGACAAGACAAGTGCTCAACTTAGCTAATCACCCTAGCATAACAGTCACCGGAGACGTGGACAATATACGACCATATATCGCTGAAGCCACAGTTTGCGTTGTCCCATTACGCATGGGGGGTGGAACAAGATTCAAGATACTAGAAGCGATGGCTTTATGCAAACCCATCGTCAGCACTACTATAGGAGCAGAAGGATTTCCAGTTACAAATGGTAAAGATATACTAATAGCTGACACTCCTGAAGACCTAGTAAGAGCTATTGATTCTCTTTTGTGTAGTAATGAAGATCAGATTATGTTAGGCAAGGCAGGTCGCACATTTGTTAGCGACAACTATCGCTGGCAAACAATTGTTCCAATTGTTGAAGACCTATACAACCGTAAAATTATATAACAAAGTTAGACAAGAATAATTGCTATATGCTCAAACATAATAGATGCCTTAGAATACAACCACTGAGGCACTAAACCGACTATTATCACAGATGCGACTATAAATACACTCAAAACCATCCGTGCCGGATTCTTCAACATTGTTCTATACAGTTCACCACTCATGATACTGGAGAAATCAATCATTTCCGTTATTAACCTAATATATCCTACCCAAGCGCACAGACCTGATACTAATAACACTATCGCATAATCAGGATGTATTCTCGCCAACATTTTTAACAAAGCCCACCGAGCAGGAAAACCAACTGTACAAGGAATTGCTGCCAGCGACAAGCCACCTACTATCATAGATAGAGTGGCAAACGGATGACGCGCAATCTTCAACCGCACATCATCTGACGAATTATTTACCCCTAATATACACCCTGCTCCCAATCCCCACGCAACTAATGTAATGACACGCGCGCATATAATCATTGCAGCAACGCCTAGAGAATCAGGCAATCTAAGCCCAATTGCAACCAAAGTACAACCCCAATCAATCAAAGCTGAATATCCCATCAGACCACCGAAACTACGCTGAGATATCACAAATAGCCCACCAGCAAATATCATCAACATACCACCTATACGAAATGCAAAAAAGAACTGTGGATTATTACGTAGCCAATCATATTGGACCAACATATCTATCAAAAAGAAAACAATTGCTGCATGAACCACTCCTATCATGAATGCAGTAACAATGGGAGGGGATTTCCGTGCCATAATAGGCATCCATGAGTGAAATGGAACAACAGCTAGTAGTATTAGCACTCCAACCCCAAGCATCAATGATGCCTGTTTAAGTAACGTAGCATCATCTGGACGAATTTGATACATCTCTATCTGCCATCCAGCCATTAGAATAAATGGTACACCTATAGAAACAAAAGCTAAATACCTTAATGCCCCAGCAACTTGCGAATACTTATAATCGACGATCATAAACACGCATATAACAGCACCAATCTGTATGAAAAGAGCTGCGTAGATGAATGGTTGGACAAACATTATTGCCATAATGATTGAAACGAGAGATAGTACGACTGGATAGAACAATATAGTGACTGAGACCATTGCGCCACCTAAAGCAAAACCCAATACAGAAACAAATATAAACGTGAGTATATATCTGTCATTCGGTAGTAGAACAAAAGACCGACCCAATATCTCCCATGATGACCTGAAATGTATATCTCTACCCGCAAGTACAACCAATTGATCAACGGGTGCCTGTAGCACCAACACCAATAGTATCAACATTGCCCCACAAACTAGGGTTGCCTGAACCCAAATCCACCGTCGCAAGTTATATACAAGCACTCCAGTTAGTACAGGTATACTCATCATTAACATCGGTAAGCTCATTTGCGATATACCTATTATTGAGTATTAGTTTTCCAGATTAATTCCAAGTAACAAATCACAAGTGCTACTGCAATATCTACTACTCCCAACATACCCACTACCATTAGTGATGGTTCTACAGCAGAATACAACAATCCAAACCCGCTAAACATAACCAAAATCCCCAAACCAATTTTCAACGGCTGTCGAGCGATCGCTAATAGCAATAATCCTTGAAAAACCAGTTGAGTTGCTCCCAAAGCGACGTATTCTGTAACTATGGGAAAAGGTAAACTATTTTTTCCCACCAACTGCCATCCTATAAGACCTACAATAATCACCGCAAAAATCCGAAATCTTATTTTAGCACTGAGAACTAACCCATATACTTCCTTACTATCATCAGTATAACCCCACCCATTTTGTTGAACACAAATAAAAATGATAATCCAGACTATGCTATACACTATCAGTTTGATACCAGCAATTTGAGTAGCCAAAACATTAGTAAACAATAAACTTACAAATAGAAATAACACAGCCAAAGCACCTACTACTAACCTTCTGTCATCTATGACAATTAATATGGGAGTCGTGACAAACACTGCAGCAACAGCTAAATATCCGGACCACATCGGTATAAACGCTTCAACAATATAAGATGTACTATTCATGTCATCCACCCACTACGACAAGAATTGCAAATACTATTACAAGCGACCACAATATTCCACCTTGACCTTCAAGTATGTCTGCAAACACACGTATAGCTTTAACTAACCAACGATAAATCCTCCAGATTGATAGGTGCAGCCAACGCAGATCAGCAACATATCCAAACCAAGATTCGCTTATATCTTTTGATAGCGTTACAACCATAGATCTGTAATACCACAACACGATAGAAAGGCTAACTGACATCACTGCACTGCCCAGAGCTGCAAGTACGCTAGGGCTTGCCAAACTCACCCAGAACCTTATTATTGGTAACCCCAGAAGGGAAGAAAATTTACTAGGTGTTATTCCAACTGCTAAACTAGCTAACAAGGGCACACAGAAAGCCAATACAATTGAAACAACGACAAGAGGTGGCTGTCGAATAGGTTTGACAAGAGGCACTCTTAAAAATCGCCACCCTCCTAACACAGTAAGACCATTAATTAAAACAATCGACGGTATAACAAATGCCGACCAAGCTATGTTATCCATTATTCCGTTGCACAAAACAAATACACCCAAAAATCCTGCAGTTAGAGGCTGACATCCAAAAACTAAAGCTGTCACTACAGGTCTGATAAATTTATTAGCAGATCTACCAATAAGACCATCCGACATATAAGTCACAATGACTGAAAAAGCAATAGTTATGATGTGTGCAAAGACACCAAATAAAGCCCAGTCTTCACCCCATAGGAATATCAATACAGCCAAACTACTTTGAGCCAAAAGTAACGAGTGCAAGTGTTCATTGCGTTTTGTAGCTGTACACCACCTATATCCTCCAACCAAACCGGAGATGACAGCAAGCACAGTCAAACCACCACGCAAAGATGCCACATCATTGTGTAAGCCAAATGATGCAAGGATATCAACAGCTATAATTACATTAACCAAGCTTATAACTGTCATTACAAATCTAGAAGAAATATGACTAAGTACTAATCCAACATTAACAGGATAGATGTTGATGCGTAGTATGGCAACTATAATTAGAATCGCAGCATGCTCACTTGATAATGTCTGACTATAGCTCTGTAAAGACTTGTAGTCTCCTAACGCCACAAGTAGCACCAGTCCTACCGCTAACACATTGATGCCATACCTAACAATTTCCGGGACCTGTAGATTATATTTGATATCACGGGACAAATGACCTCGACTATTAAAAAGAAACACAAATAACCCGTTGCATAGATCCAAAACAGTCAACGCCAATACGAGTGTGACTAAGTTGTCAGAAAACAAAACCAATAAAGTGAAAGCTACTATAATGAGGCAAACAGCACGCTCCTGTGAAGAAATCCGAAGACGCTCCGAAAGACTAACTAATAGCAAACACATTATTGTTACTACTAACAATAATGCAAGAAACCAAGAGCCTTTATCAACAGTAAGACTTAAGGGGTATATAAATACACTTTGTGTTTGCCACGGCGACAACACAACAGTAGCTGGCATCCTGTATCCAAGCAAGAAGGTTGCAGCAGTTGCACTTACGATTGCTATCGAAGCAGTAAATCCGTAAAAACCGTAATTTCTATTGCTTCCAATCACCACAGCAACTGCACCAATAGACAAAAATAATATTGGTGTAAATGGATCCATAAGAGCCCGCGATTATATCATCAGCTATGTCTAAGGACCTTATTTAAATAAACAAACTTTATAATACCTAGATTATGTGTATAATTCCAACATATTACATATGGTGTATTTATGGAAGAATATGGAGGTCCAAATTGCTGAGGTTGCATACTAATGCTTGTATTTGCACAATAATGTTATTGGCTGCGGCATGCACGAATAGTGTCAGCCAATCTGAAGATGCCACTTCTAATCAGGATGAAGATTCAATAAGCACAGTTACCGTCACTTCAATTGAGAAATCAGAAGACACTGCTACTAAAATCAACTCTGAAGATTCAATATCGCCCACCAAGAACATACCAGAAACCGACCAAAGAGAAAGTCAGACTTTAACCACTGATATACCTCCGACTCATATAGTAGGTGTAAACCCAACCATGTCACCAATACCGTCTTCAAGTTTGGTATCAGAGGATTCAGCAGTCATGTATGTTATCGATCAATCCCAATCGAATGTCAGCTATGGCGTGGGTGAAACATTCCTTAATCAAAACAATCGATACAATTATGCAGAAGGTGTAACAAACATTGTTTCAGGGGAGATAATAGTAAATTTTGCTGAACCCGCTTTGAGTTCGGTAGGAGATATAACAGTTGACATCAAAGCCTTTAAAAGCGACAAAACACGTCGAGATAATGCAATTCGTGATCGTTGGTTAGAAAGCAACAAATTTCCTATAGCCATCTTTACTCCAATGCAATTGAAAGGATTGCCCGAGAAATACATACCGGGTGATACAGTTCATTTTGAAATAGATGGGAATTTATCAGTACGTAATACCATCAGGCCAGCTTCATTCTCAGTGAAATTAAATGTCAATGACGATGAGATGTTAGGCCAAGCTTCTACTAGACTACTGATGACTGATTTTGGATTTGACCCTCCAGACATCTCGGGTATTCTGAAGTCTGAGAATGAGGTAGATATAACATTCGTATTTCTTGCACGCGCTATAAATTAACCAAAACGGGATGTGTACTATGGTGCACACATCCCGCTACAAATTTGTTATCACTTTAATATTACAATTAGCATTCACTATAACTGCATGCGTAGCATTTCCGACAACCTTCCTCATTGACTACAGCTGCTTCTCCACATTCTGGACATAGTGCTCCAAATTGGAATGCTAGCTGTTGTTCTTCTTCTCCATTATTAGACAAATCATTAGACAAATCATTACTAATATGATTGATATCAAGCTTGTCGTCCAAATAACCACGTAGAGCTCTAGCTACACCATCTGGCAATGATCTTACTCTGTTTGGGCCAAAACCTAGAGATCTACTTCCTCCTATTCCTTCTAACTGTCTTGCCAATTCCTCCAAACGCACCTGAGGAACTATAGGTGATGAAATACGCAACACATATGATATCAGACGACCCATAGCCTCAGAAATAGCAGAAGTTTCGCTGCCTGCCTTGGCAGTACTTACAAATGCCTCAAAAGGTTCATTGGAACCATTTTCATTAATTGTTATAAATGATTTACCCAAAGGAGTATCTACTTGATAGGTAGCTCCATGTAGTCTTGCAGGCCGTGATTTTTTTGATTCAGGGAATAGTTGCTCTTCAGGCTGCAAATTGTTATCGGATGTACTAGACTTTGTTTCAGATAGATCCAATTCTTCAGAAGCACTTTCAGCAGTATCGTTTGTCTCTAAGACTACCTTTTGCCTACTTCCAGTAACATATACAGTAAGACCTTTACACCCCAATTTCCATCCTAAGGAATAAGCTTCTGCCACATCTTCTTCGGTAGCTTCTGGTGGGAAATTGCAAGTCTTAGATAGACTGTTATCCACAAATGCCTGAAGATTAGCCTGCATGCGTACATGTTGTTTGGCCGTAATATCCTGCGACACCACAAAAGTATCACGGATATTTTGAGGTATCTGATCAATATCCTGACATGATCCAGACTTCGTTACTTGACTAATGATTTCACTACGCTCATTCTCATCCAAACCAGCTGCAACCAGAGCTTCTTCAAATCTGGGGCTTGCATATTCGAGCTTTAGATCTTGACCCTTATCATTCACATGTCTCAAATAGGCAAGTGCAAATACTGGCTCACAACCATAGGCTTCACACCCTGCAACTGTTGCAATTGTACCAGTCGGTGCTATGGTAGTTTGCGCAGCATTTCTAATGCCATGGTCACATATCCCATCCACAATTGTTTTCCAATCAATTTTTGGTCGACCAAAGTCTCGACTATACTCTTTTATGGGTTTAGGTGGTGTCCAGGTCATTTCATCCGGATCATATATACTGCCCCGGATTGCAAGGAACGGTCCTCTCTCCTCTGAGAGTTCTATGCTAGTAAGCATACAGTGATACCTTACAAACTCCATTATTTGACTAGCAAACTCCTCGGATTCCTCAGAACCATAACGAATATTCATATGGTACATCAAGTCTCCAAGTCCCATAATACCTAAACCTATACGCCGGGCCTGCAACGCTGCCTCACGCAACTGTGGCACATTGGATACATAAGCATTAGCCGTAACCACATTGTCAAGAAAACGTGTTGAAGATGCAATAGTGTCTGCCAAACCAATCCAATCGACTGTCCCTTCCTGACCAAAATGCTGAGCTAGGTTGATGGATCCGAGACAACAATTCTCATAAGGACCAAGAAATTGCTCGCCGCAAGGATTAGTGGATTCTAACTGATATAAGTGAGGTAAAGGATTTTGACGATTTGCAGCATCTAAAAACAGTACTCCTGGCTCGCCATTGTGGTGTGCATATTTGACAATAGTTTCGAACAATTCTCGAGCCTGTACAGTTTTTGTGGTTTTACCGGTTTGAGGATGAATAAGGTCGAATGACTTATCATTACTTACAGCAGTCATAAAATCATCAGTGACACCAACTGATATATTAAAATTGGTAATCTGATTTTCATCAGTTTTACAAGTAATAAAGTCATAAACATCTGGATGATCTACTCTCAAAACAGCCATGTTTGCACCGCGACGAGTGCCGCCCTGAGCAATCTCACCAAATGCTCTGTCATATACGCGCAAAAAACCTACTGGGCCTGTTGCCTCACCAGCTGATGACTTGACTATCGATCCTCTAGGACGTAGATTAGAAAATGAAAATCCGTTTCCTCCACCTGTTTGTTGAATCAACGCAGCATCTCGTAGTGTCTGAAATATTCCAGCTGAATCACCACCCATATCATCTGATATTGGAAGCACAAAACAGGCTGCTAGCTGACCTAGAGGAGTCCCTGCGCCTGTAAATGTAGGTGAATTTGGCAAAAATCGTAAGTCAGTTAGTAATTGATAGAACTCTTCGGCTACATCATCAGGATTAGAATCAAATTCCCGTTCCGCAAGTGCCACATTATATCCAACTCTCCAAAACATTTCTTCTATTGTCTCAATAGGGTTACCATCATCACCACGTCTTAAATAGCGTTTTTGTAGGACCACTTTTGCATTTTCTGTTAGCACATTGACCGGCTTCAGATGATAATTATCACCTGTTGTACTAACATCACTTTCATTGCCCATACTATACTGTGAAGACATCTTTCCAGTTTCAAGCATAACTACTCTCCTCTAGCCTGACTATACCAATAATCCATCAATTTCTTCTCGCAGAGATTCTAAATCACTCAAGCCAAGATAAACTATCGCGTAACGAATGTATGCAATCTGATCCAATAATTTCAATCCCTCTATCACTATATCGCCTACAACACGACTCGAAATTTCTGTTTTACCCATAACTAATAATTTGCTTTCTATTTCCCCAACTAGCCTGGTTATATCTGCACTAGCAACTGGCCTTTTTGCACAGGCGACACGTATACCACTTTCTAGTTTCTCTCGATCAAAATCCTCACGCCGACCATCTTGTTTAATCAGATACGGCAAAGATTTAACAGCCCTTTCATAAGTAGTGTATCGATCACCACATTCTTTACACTTTCTCCTACGTCTCACTCCTCCCCTAGAGTCATGATCGGTATCGATTACGCTAGAACTAGCAGAGTCACAAAATGGACATTTCATTATTCAACTAGTACATCCTACAAAACTACTAAAAAATCTTTGATAACCCAAACTATTCATAATAAAACACTATATGCATGTACATTGGCATCTTATATCCGATATATCGGGTTGAACAATGGCAGTCTATCATGTACCTTGGTTTTTTCAAAGCATGTCACCGTAAGTTTTAACCTTAAATTTTTATTTCGAATGATTTATCGAAATTCCACATAAGATGTGGTCTTTTCGCAGATTACCTATGCGCAACCTTAACATACTTGTATGTTACTCAAAACCAGACTGTCTGATAGTCGGCACAATACTTGTCCAACATTACTTCAAGAACGACGTCGCAAGAATGCGGGCACGTCCAAAGAACTCGGATCAAACGCTTTATCCATAAGATCAGATGATTGATATGTGCTCTTATCCATCTGTAGAGACTCGCCCACCTCTGCTTCTACATCTACTGTTTCTACATTTGTGTCCGATTCACTATTTTCTATTGGGGTAGCTGACATCTTTTGGTAATAATCAAGTGCTTTTGTTCGCATACTGCCACCCCTATCGAATCCAGTTGCTATTACAGTCATCCTTATTTCATCACCCAAATTAGGATCAACTACTGCTCCGAAGATCAAGTTCACATCTGGATGCGCAGTCTCCTTTATAATTGCAGCTGCTTGATTCACCTCATACAAACTCAGATCTGGACCTCCAGTAACATTAAATAAAATCCCGCGAGCCCCGTCAATACTAATGTCTAGCAGCTGACTATTTATAGCGTCCTCTGCAGCAAACCTAGCCCTATCTTCTCCAGACCCACTGCCAACTGCCATAAGTGCGGCTCCACCTTCAGCCATAATTGTTTTGACATCAGCAAAATCTAAGTTGATAGTTCCAGATTTAGTAACTAATTCAGCAATAGATTGTATCCCCTGCCTTAACACATCATCTGCCATCTTAAAAGCA
>DDZT01000035.1 GCA_002346435.1 Anaerolineales bacterium UBA3001 | reverse complement strand
TCACCGCATATATAAGCTCCTGCACCAACCCGCACCTCAATATCAAAATTAAACCCTATATCACAAATATTATGACCTATAAATCCAGCACACCGCGCTTCATCAATAGCCTCTTTGATTACCTCAATAGATCGCGAATATTCTCCTCTAATGTAAAAATAACCCTTTTCTGCACCTATTGCATAGCCAGCAAGTAACATTCCCTCAAGTACCTGGTGTGGATTGTCTTCCATCAGTACCCGATCTTTAAAAGTCCCGGGTTCTGACTCGTCTGCATTACACACGACATATTTCGGCTGACCTTCTGCAACTAACGCACTCTCCCATTTGAATCCAGTGGGAAAAGCAGCCCCCCCTCGACCCACCAAACCTGAGGCTTTAACCTCTTCTATAACATCAACAGGCTTAAGTTCCGCGCATGCCTTCGATAATGCTAAGTACCCATCTCGCGCTTGATAAGCTTTTAAGTCAGTGGCAGTCGATCCACCGCAGTCACGTGTCAAAACACGAATATCGCCGTCAATTATGCTGACTGGTAGCTTTCCATCTAACGCAAGCCACTCACTAGTTCTGTCTGCATCTAACGAAGCTATTGCTATATCACCCACCAATGCAGCCGGCGCCTGATCGCACAATCCTAAGCACGTAGTGCTTTCTATTGTCCATTCCCCATCCTCAGTCGTCTCATCTGGTTTAACTCTTAAATAGTCGCATGCATTGTCCAAAACTTTTTTAGCACCAGCTATGGAACAACTAGGGTCAGCACACACTCGTACAACAGTACGACCCACTGGTCTACTATAAAGCATTGTATAAAAATCAATTACTCCAAATACATCTGCTAGCGGAACCTTAAGCGCCCGTGCGATAATCGCAGCTACTGACTCCGATATCCAACCATACATTTCCTGCGCCACATGAAGTGCCGGCAACAAACCTGAGCGCCCTTCAATAGCAAATGGAGCGATATTATCTAAAAGTTTCTGATTGTGTTTTGGATTTTCAAAAGTATTTTCCTGCATCATAAGTTGTAGATGACCAATTAATTTACAATTACAATCTTACATTTCTGAGCCTAAGACTATTACCAACCACAAAAATAGAACTAAATGCCATGGCTGCTGCCGCTAACATTGGATGCAAACCTCCCATCATAGCAGTTGGAATCAATAAAACATTATAGCAAAAAGCCCAGAATAAATTCTGCCTGATAGTACGAACAGTAGCTTGAGATAATTTTACTGCACTAACCGATGCTATCAGATCACCCCTGACGAGTGTAATATCAGCAGACTCCATAGCAATATCGGTACCCGTACCGATTGCCATACCAACATCGGACTGTGCAAGCGCAGCCGCATCGTTGATGCCATCCCCTACCATTGCCACATAACCAGTTCGCAATTCATCACTCTGCACATTTTTCACGGCTTTCGCCTTATCAATTGGCATCAATTCTGACAATACCTGGTCAAGTCCCACTTCTTTTGCAATGGCGTCTGCAGTAGTACAACTATCACCGGTAAGCATTACTAACTCCAACCCAGACTGCCGCAATTCATTAATGGCTTCAATGGAACCATCCTTTATCCTGTCTGCCAATCCAATTACTCCAACAACTGTATCATTTAGAGCCACCAACACAGCTGTCTTTGCTGCAGCTTGCAACCTATTTAAGGCACTATCTATTTCAGTCGATATTACAGTTGTTGGGTCTAAAATTCTTTTATTGCCTATAAAAACTTTGTTGTCATTCAAAGTGGCACGCACGCCTGCACCCGGAACTGCCCTAAATCCAATTGCTCGTCTAAGCATCAAACCCCGAACAGTTGCTGCACCAACAATCGCCTGTGCTAGTGGATGCTCGCTACTTTGTTCAATCGAGGCTACTAATTCCAGCAAACTATCTTCATTTTTTATGTCAGATTGGTCAGACGATATTATGACATCTGTAACAGTAGTATGTCCCACAGTAATAGTACCGGTCTTGTCAAGGAACATAGTACTAATATTACCGGTCTTCTCCAAAGTCTCACTATCACGAAATAATATACCCTCCTCAGCACCGCGACCAACACCTACCACAATCGCTGCAGGAGTCGCCAATCCAAGTGCACAAGGACATGCTATTACAAGCACCGATACCATGTATATCATTGCGGTAGTGAAAGTAACTCCGCCCAACCAAAACCAACCACTAAAAGTAAGGATTGCCAACACAATTACACCCGGCACAAATACAGACGAAACTCTATCAACATGATTTTGAATGGGAGCCTTAGATGCCTGTGTGCGCTCTACAACATCAATTATTTGGGACAGCACTGTGTCGGATCCAACTTGGGTCGCCTGAAAGGTGAAGCTTCCCCGCCGGTTAATGGTCGCACCAATCACTTTATCTCCAGGAACCTTTATTACATCTAAAGGTTCACCAGTCAACAAAGATTCGTCTACAGTCGATTCGCCTGTAAGAACTGTTCCATCCACTGGAATGCGTTCGCCTGGACGAACTAAGATAACATCTCCAACAACCACATTGTTTACCGCTACTTCACTCTCACGACCATCATACACAACACAAGCAGTTGTGGCCTGCAAGGCCAATAGTCTGTTGATCGACTCTGCAGCACGACCCTTGGTCCGCAACTCAAGGTATTTCCCAATCCGAACAAATAAGATAATCACAGCCGCAGTATCAAAATAAACGTACTCTCCTAAATCGTGCCAACCAAAAAAGTTGTTCAGCAGAACTAATAAACTATACATATAAGCTACACTTGATCCGACCGCAACAAGCACATCCATATTCGCAGATCTGTTACGTATAGATTTGTAACCCGCAACGTAGTACGCCCATCCTACATAAAACTGGACAGGAGTAGTAAGCACACCCAAAACCCACGGTGTAAACAAAGTTACATAATCATTGTCAGCTATCCAGCTAACTTTACTTAACATTGATAACACAATTATTGGGACAGTCAATATTGATCCAATAAGTAAAAGACGCTTATGATTCCCCAATTCCTGTGCGCGCGATGCCTTAACGGTGTCATATTCATCTCGATCCTCTACAACACAATTGAAGCCTGTATTAGAAATTATATTTTGTATATCACTATCACTAAGAACAGTTGGAACATATTCCACGGTCAAATTACCCGAAACATAGTTAACTACACAACTAATGACACCTTCTAATTTTATTAGATGACGTTCAAGTCCTCTTGCATCATTATCATCAACCAAATTACTGACGGACGCTTTCAAAATAGTCTTTATCACACCATAACCAGATTCTTCAATGTTCGCCACAACCTCTATCAAAGAATATCTATTTTGACCATACTGCACCATAACTCTTTCACTAGCCAAATTAACGCTAACCATATCTACATATTGCAACTTTTTCAATCCTCGCTCAATTAGTGCAGCACAATTAGAACAAGTCATGCCGGTAACGGGCAATATCAAATGAGATTCAGACATCAATCTTTTTCCTCAATAGAATGCCATCATCATACGCTTTCATATACAAAATTATACACTCTAGACGCTCAAAAACATTTTTCCGAGGTAAAATACGTCTCATGACATTTAAAGAACCGGATGTTTCAGTTATTATAGTTACGTACAACTCTGCACAAGTCGTTAACGCCTGCGTCGACTCAATAATCAATAATAACCATGACACAGAGGTAGAAATATTAATTGTTGACAACGGTTCGACAGATGATACCTGTGAAATAATCACGCGAAACTATCCTGACATCACACTAATTTCCGGGCATGGCAATCTGGGATTCGCAGCCGGAAACAATATAGGCCTTAAAGCAGCAAAGGGACGACATTTCCTTGTACTTAACCCTGACACAGAAATTTCATCGGGAGCCCTAAGGACTCTTACAAATTATGCTGATATACACCCCAAGGTAGGCATGATTGCCCCTCATGTGATAAATCCTGATGGCACTTTGCAACACTCAACATTTCGCTTCCCAGATATGGCCCAAGCTTTTTTTGGGTTTTTTGAAAAGTTAGTACCCATTGACTCCACACTGAATGGCCGATATAGACCAGAAGAATATGAAAAAGAAAGAGGAGTCGAACATATCCTTGGAGCAGCAATATTTGTCCAACGAGCCTTATGGGAACAAATCGGTGGCATGGATGAGAATTACCAGTTATATTTTGAAGAGACCGATTGGTGTTACAGAGCACACAAGCAAAAATGGGGCCTACAATACTTGCCCACTGCTACGATCATGCATAGAGGCGCCCATAGTACTATCGCAAATCCAGAACGGAATTCTGTACTATTCGCCCAAAGTCAATCTAGGTTTTACAGAACTAATTTAGGCCTATTTTCATATTTAATACTAAAACTAATTACTATGATTGGTATAGAGTACTGGATATTACGTACTATGTTAGCCATATTAAGGGGCAAGATGACCCCAGCCGAATGCATCGTCCGTTTAGATAGCTACAGAAAAATCCTGTGGGCCTAATCATGCAAGATATAGCTATAGTAATAGTCTCCCATAATTCGTGGAAGCACTTACCAAAATGTTTAGACAGTCTCGAATACGCCATTGAGAATATGACGGCAGAGGTGTTCGTTGTTGATAATGCCAGTACAGACGAAACATACAACAACGTAAAAAAACACTATCCATGGTGTAATCTAATTAAATGTAAGATCAACGGAGGCTACTCGCGAGGCAACAATTTTGGTTTGAAAGCAGCTGGATTCCCAAATTCTACCAACTTTCGACACGCTTTACTATTAAATCCCGACACGGAAATACCTAAGCATGCTTTGCAGGAACTGCTGACATACATGGACAGCCGACCAGACATTGGCGTGCTTGGACCCAAACTAGTTCTTGAAAGTGGCGAATTGGACAAAGCGTGCAAACGCGGACTACCAACTCCCCAAACAGCATTCTATCATTTCTCTGGTATATCGAAGATTTTTCCAAAAAACCCCATCTTTGGTCGCTATAATATGTCGCACATTGACGAAGATGAAATAGCTGATGTGGACTCTACAGTAGGCGCCTGCCAACTAATCAGAGGCGAAGCACTAACAGAGGCTGGCCTGATGGATGAAATCTTTTTTATGTATGGCGAAGATCTGGATATCAATCTACGAATTCAACAATTAAACTACCGAATTGTGTATTACCCGAGAGTGATTGTAAAACATCTCAAGGGGACTTCAACGCGCCAGGAGCCTGACGCCATGATCCGTGCTTTTCATGATGCAATGAAACTTTTTCATCACAAACATTTTGCAAGTCGGCACTCAGCAATTACCAATGCAATTATTTATGGGTCTATCACCTTTATGTGTCAATACAAACTTTTTCGAAACAGCATGAAACCATCAGATAAGAGAGTAGTAGGATCAGCTCCTGAATAATTCCGGAGACCACCCAAATCAAACGATACGCCAGCGAAGACTTTCCCCCTTAAGGGCAGCAACAACTTCATTGGCTACGTCAATTCCTGCCCGATCTTGAGCTTCAACAGTCTGCGCTCCTATATGAGGAGTTACCACTATGTTTGGATGACTAATTAACTTGGAGGCGCCTGGAGGCTCCTGCTCAAACACATCTAAGGCAGCGCCCGCTATCTTGCCTGATTCCAGATTATGCAAAAGAGCATTCTCATCAATCAGACCACCTCTTGCAGCACAAATAATTCTAACCCCATCTTTCATTTTACTGATCGCATCCACATCAATCATACCTCTAGTTTCTTCGTTGAGCGGAGCATGAAGAGAAATATAATCTGATTGTCTGAGCAATTCCTCATAACTTTCAATAATGACATCGATCTCATCGAACCTACTATCAGATATGTACGGATCATACCCTATCACCTTCATACCAAACGCATTTGCTAGTCTGGCCACCTCAGTTCCTATGCGTCCGATTGCAATCAAACCCAAAGTTTTGCCATATAATTCATAGCCTCTAACTTCGCTCTTTGGCCATTTGCCAGCTTTTACTTCCCTATCACAATAAGGTAATCTGCGAGCCAAGCTCAACATAAGTCCAACAGTCAACTCAGCTACTGCAACACTTGAAGCTAGCGGTGAATTTACTACTAGTACATGATTACTCTTGCAAGCTTCTATGTCAATATTGTCTACGCCTACTCCACACCTACCTACTACCTCTAGCTGATGACCACGATCAATCAATTCTGATGTAACTTTCGTTCTACTTCTGACTACCAGGCCATTATAGTTGCCAATCATTACCATGATTTCCTCAGCCGTAACACTATAGTCACAATCCACGTCGCAAAACTCTTCCAATCCTCTCACACCTATGGAGGATATTGCATCAGCAACCAAAACTTTTTTTCGTTTCACTGCCATCATATAAATCTCCGCAATTTCTGACTGTACAAACTGCCTGGATTATACTGTACCACTTCATATTATTATTCTTTTATATTGCAGTGATTATTCAGTATAATAAGGGCGGGCAGCAATCACAATTTAGTTCACCTGTCCTGGCACATATAATTGGAAAAGTATATATATACATGAATACTAATACATGAACACTAAGACGATTATCAAAAACCTGGCAATAGAGTTGGTTGTATACGGAATACTAGTAACTACCTACGCTCTACTCGCTCTACGATGGCTGGCTGACCCTATTAACGCACTTTTTCATGACAATTTGTTAATTTATGCCTTTCTAGGTCTCGTTCTAATCGTAGCGCAAGCTGCACTTCTAGAACGACTCACCACATTCCTATTGGAAAGACTGGGACTACCTCACTCGGAGTCAGAATAACATTATGGAATTTCCTATTGCTGGTGTAGAAATTAACCCTTTATATTTAGCCGCAATTGGCTTTGTGGTAGGTGTGCTTGGAGGCTTCTTCGGAGTAGGTGGTGGGTTTATTGCTGGTCCAATGATGTTTCTCTCTGGAGTGCCAATGAATTTTGTGGTCGGGACTGATTTAGCACATATGACTGGTAAATCAATAGTCGCTGCGCGTCGTCACAGTATTCTAGGTCATGTAGATTTCAAATTAGGAGTTCTCATGATCATTGGTACGATCATTGG
The DNA here is from genome assembly GCA_002346435.1 of Anaerolineales bacterium UBA3001. Classification (GTDB taxonomy): domain Bacteria; phylum Chloroflexota; class Anaerolineae; order Anaerolineales; family UBA11657; genus UBA11657. Next base: position 8,166 of record DDZT01000035.1, on the reverse strand, counting down.
AGTTGAGATTGGAGCCCAAGTTGTTGAAGCAATCAAGGAAATAGGAAAGGCTGACCAAATTATAGGTTGGGCCTATGTAGCAATATTAGTGGCAATAGGCTCATTCACGGCTATCGAAAGCATCCGGGCAATTCGCATGATTCACACCGACAAAATAGAAGCAAAAGAAGCTGTAGGATTTACTGGGTTGACGAAACGAATCCAATTGATACGTCTAAAGCCTATGATATCGTTACCTGCTTCAGGAATAGCTTCTATATCTCTGTGGGTAATTATAATATCAGGATTAATTTCTGGAACTCTTGCAGGATTCCTTGGAGTAGGCGGTGGTTTCATACGTATGCCTTTGATGGTTTACGTGCTAGGCATACCAACCCATGTAGCAATAGGTACTGACTTATTCGAAATAATATTTTCTGCCGGCTTCGGCACAATAACACATGCCATAAAGGGTAATGTAGATATCATGATAGCTTTAATAATGCAGACTGGGGCTGCGATTGGCGCACAAATAGGCTCTGTTGCAACACATCATTTTTCTGGACCACGTATAAGACTTCTATTTTCAGGAATGCCGTTTATTGGTGCTATCTTGGTAATATGGCGTTTATTAGATAGTAGCGCAGGAGCTATACACTAACAAAATCATCATGCACACACTAATCAGTATAACAAAAAATCCATACTGGACTTCAACTATCAAAATCGGTGATATTGTAGCAAGTGCTCTTTTGTCCGAAGTAACCTTGATGACAGTAACTGGGAATCAATCTTCTAGCAGTAAATCTCGTGATAAGCTACTAATCGCAAGCGAGCTAATATCGCGCCCATCAAATATCTTAGTCCGCCAAGGCAACCCAGCGACAGAGATAATTTCCGAATTAAACTCTGGCAAATACAATCTGCTTACAATTGGCGCTAGAGCACACTCTAGTGCACCTGCCGAATTGCTACTTGGAGATACTACGCATAGAATAGTCAAAGACACACCTATTTCAATACTTGTAGCCAGAGGCAAAATAGCAAATTTAAACCGCATACTAGTATGTACTTCCGGTCCAAGTGCTGGATTTGATGCCATTAAAAGCGCTGTAACGATAGCAAAGCACACAAATGCAAGTCTTACTGTACTACATGTGAGCAGAGCCGTACCAAGCATGTATACCGGACTAGATCAAATGGGCGAATCTCTATCAGACTTACTACAAACAGATACACCAACCGCCAAGTACCTAAGAGATTGTGCTTCCATAATAAATGCTGAACAAATCAGTGCTGAAATAGAATTAAGACATGGAACACCCACTCAAGAGATACTTCGAGATGTCGACCGCAACAGGTACGATCTACTAATAATTGGAGCCGCCAAAAGAAGTCCATTCAACAGGATGCTTACTGACAATGTTTCTACCCAACTAGCAGCTAATGCCCCACTATCAGTTCTTGTCATCCATAATTCAATACAACAAACAATGACCACAAATGAACAATAAAGATACCAAAGCCAATACTCACAAAAGCAGTCCTGTCAATACAAATACAGGCAAAATCGGAAGCAAACTCTCTGAACTAAATCAAGCACTATCAAAACACATCAACAATCCTAGAGTCTCAAAAATAACTATTGCGGTTAGTCCTGATGAATGTCCCGCCTGCCTAAACATGCAAGGTACTTATAGTAAACAGGAAACACCTGCAATACCGATAGAGGCATGCTCAAGACCAGGAGGATGTAACTGTCGTTATATTCCAGTACTAAATGAAATTTTTCCCTAGCACAAAACCACGAACAACGACGATATTACATCATGGTTGTGACGGCACAATACACTAAAAATGCTTACTGACTACCGAATACGCCAGCGAGACCACCTGCTCCAGATAGTAAGAGCATTGACACAACAACTTGACTTAGAATCTGTATTGACACGCATTCTAAGAGCAGCTACCGAAATGCTTGCAGGCCGTGCCGGTCTAATAGCACTCAGAGACCAAGTTGATGGAGACGACAAAAAAGGAATAGCAACATTCTCAATACATGCACAGCATGGTGTATCACCTGAATTTCTAGAACATTTTGAAACAGTATTAAAAAACACCACCTCAAGTGCAGTCCTAGTTGATCCAGCACGCTACATAATAGCAGAGCTGGAACAGCGACTGCACATGTTAGCCCGTAGTGGGCCATTTAATCTCGAAGGCACTATAGGATTACCGTTAGAAGCTCGCGGGGACTTAGTGGGATTATTGCTAGTGCTACGAGCTTCTGCTTCTCCATCATCCCAAAACGAGATGAAAATATTGCAGGCATTTGCAGATCACGCCGCTGTTGCTGTAACTAATGCACGCCTATACGAGCAAGTTTCTCAAGAAAAACGGCAACTTGACGCACTGCTTGAAGGGTCTGCTGATGGAATTATGATCCTTGATTCAGGTCATTTGATATTACGCTGGAACAAAGCTCTAGCACAACTATCAGGTGTTACTCCAGCCAGTGCTCTCGGCAGCACACATGATGAAACAATAAATTGGTCAAGCACGCCAGATCCTAACCTCGCGGATGCCGAAGCCCGTGGATGGCCATTTGAAAGTGCATCACCATTGTATGTTGAAGGCAATTTATTACAATCAACTGGCGAGGAACTAGCTGTCGGAATTACGTATGCGCCGATATTTGATCGAAATAAGCGCCTAGTTAATATAATTGCAAATGTACGTGACATCACACGATTTAGAGAGGCCGAGCAACTAAAAAGCACCTTCATCTCTGTGATTAGCCATGAACTTAAAACACCTGTATCACTAATAAAAGGTTATGCAGGAACACTCCTGAGAGAAGACGCAACTTGGACAAAGGATACAATAAACGAAAGTATTACAGTTATCGAAGAAGAGGCTGATAGGCTTGCTAATCTAATAGACAATCTTCTTGAAGCGTCTCGGTTACAGGCTGGCGGAATTGAACTAAACATCTCCACATTCAATCTAGAAAACCTTACAAAACAACTATCACGCAAATTTCAGACTCAAACAACCGAGCATGAAATAACAGTCTATTTTCCCAAAAACTTCCCGCTAATAGAAGGAGATCAAGAAAGACTATTGCAGGCCTTGAGCAACCTTCTATCTAATGCGATTAAATATTCTCCAAATGGTGGTCCCATTAAAATATCTGGCCGAACTACGAGAAGAGAAATAATAGTTTCCGTATCGGACCTAGGCATCGGACTACCTATCGGAGAACTCGATAGAATATTCAATAGATTTCACCGCGCCAAAACAGCAGAAACTTCGCACACACCGGGAGCTGGACTGGGGCTGTATCTAACAAGAGCAGTAATTGAAGCACATCACGGAAGAATTTGGGTGGACTCTGATCCAGGCCATGGTTCTACTTTCCATTTCAGCATTCCAATCAAAACATAAGGTGATGCATGGCAATACTTGGTTCTAACCCACTAGCTAATTGTCCACGTTGCAAACAACGAATATCTGTAGAAATAGACCAGATATTCGACGTAGCGGTAGACAAAGAGGTCAAACAAAGTTTACTTTCTGGAAACATTAATATCATTAACTGCCCACTATGTTCTTTCCACGGTATGGCCACAACACCTGTGATATACCACGATCCAGAGAAAGAACTGCTGCTCACATACACTCCTGCAGAATTAGGAATACCTATACCCGAAAAAGAACAGTTGCTGGGTGCGCTTACCCGAACAATTGTCAACCGCATACCCTCAGATAAGCGTAAGGCATATTTGTTACAACCAAAAGAAATGTATTCCATTGAAAGCCTTATAACAACCATACTGAATAAAGACGGTATAACAAATGAAATGATTGAGCAGCAGCGCTCAAAGATGGAGCTGATACAAACTCTAATATCCACTCCAGAAGAAATGCTCCCTGATTTAATCAAAGAACGAGACGAAGAACTTGACGACCATTTTTTTCAATTACTCTCAGCAATCAAACAATCGCAAACTTCTAATCAGACGAATTCGAATACATCGAGTTTAGGCAAGCTTGAAGACCAATTACTGTCTCACTCAACATTTGGAAAACGTTCGCAAGAATATGCAACTGCCCTGCAAAAGTCCGCTAATGATTTAGAATCTCTTGGATCTAAGTTAACACGCGAAAACTTTCTCGATCTAATATTAAATGCTCCCGACGACACACATATTACATGCCTTGTTACATTAGCACGTCCCGCAGCAGATTATGAGTTTTTCATACTACTAACAAATCAACTAGAAAATAGTCCTCCAGAAGACCAGCCCAAATTAGAGCATGTACGATCTTTAATACTAGAGACCGTTCAAAAAATTGACCAAGCCTCCCAACAAAAGACCGAGGCTACTCAAGCAATGCTTGCATCAATTATTGAAGCCGACAACCCAAAAGAAATAATAGAGGAACGCATTAAAGATATAGACCAATCTATAATGTTATTACTTCAACAACAAATCGAAAATGCACAATCTACCAATAAAAAGGATGAAGAGACGCACCTACTACAAATTCAAACATTGTTGATTGACACAATCCATCAACATGCACCTCCTCAACTAAGGTTCATCAATGATTTGCTAGCTCTTGGCACACGAGAAGAAGCCATAGTTATGATCAAAACTAGAGCTATTGAGTTTGACAAAGACATCCTAGATATAATGAAAAGTGTAGCTGATCAATTGCATTCTGATAAACAAACCGAATTGGCATCAAAACTTATCGATTACATTCCACTTGTGAAAGAAGAGTTGGAAACAATATAGTCGAATAACAAAAATTGTCACAAAACTGGGTTATTCAGCCTAAAACCATGCCCTCTCACAGTCTCTACATATTGATGTTCTGGATCACATACATCTAATCGCTCACGCAACCTATGTACTAACGCATCTATTGACTGCTCAGTCACACCCTCTCCTAATACATCAGGCCATACAGCTTCAACAACTTCATCACGAGTGCACACATCACCAATATTGCCGTACAATAATACTAGCAACCTATACTGTGGCCTTGACAACAATGGCAACAACTCATTTCCGGCACACCAAACACGTCTAGACTGTACATCCAACTGCATACGCCTCTCTTGCGAATCATTGATATCCAACGGTACTGTAGCATCAGATCCCACAAATACAATTTGCACAGAAGTAGCTATAGACACAAAATCGCCGTCATTTAGCTTTATTGACCCTCGCACAACTTTATCGTTAACGTAGGTTCCATTCTTAGACATATCCTCTATTATCCAATCACTGTCACGCTTTGTAATAATGGCATGTTTCCGGGATACTGTACTATCGGCTACAACAATGTCACAATCAGAATCTCGTCCAATAGACAAATCAGTTTCAGATAATACCCATCGTTGCCCACGTAATGGGCCAGACTGGGCGATTAATACAGGTGAAATATCAGGAGCATTCATCAACTGTTCTCATGTACTCAACCCAACCTGGCGGTATAATTCTGGACATAATATAACTATTATACATATACTAACGGATTAGATATGTCTATCTCAATTGGAAACACGTTAAAAGACCGTTACCTTATACTAGAATCAATAGGCAAAGGTGGAATGGGAGCAATCTGGTTAGCTTCCGACAACCGGCTAGAGGGTCGTATTTGTGCAGTAAAAGAAATTGTAAGAGACCAATCCGCAACTACCGATTATCATGAACAATCACGCACCCAATTCCATCAAGAAGCATCAATACTTGCAAGACTAGATCACCCTAATCTACCTAAGGTGTCAGACTTTTTCACTGATAAAGATACTGACATTCTTATAATGGACTATGTCGACGGAGAAGATCTTCTCCAAAAAATCGAAGCTAAAAATTCAGGGTCATTCCTTGACGAAAACGAAATACTACTATGGACACTCCAGATCCTAGCGGCTCTTGAATACTTACATTTGCAAAACCCACCAGTAGTTCATAGAGACATAAAACCCAGTAACATAAAAGTCAATACTGCTGGAACAATCAAATTAGTAGATTTTGGACTAGTTAAAGTTATGACACCAGAAGAAAGAACCGTAACCATAGTGCAGGGTCGCGGAACAATCCACTACACACCAATAGAACAATATGGAGGGGATGCCGGTCATACTGACCTTAGGTCTGACATATACTCACTTGGATGCACACTGTATCACCTTTTAACCAATCAACCTCCATCAGAGGCTAAGATGCGCTTTTTGAGCACAGATAGCATGACGCCAATCCGGACACTCAATCCTAATGTAAGTCCCCGTACAGAACGAGCTGTACACTGGGCTCTATCTCTTCACCCGGAAGATAGACCAGATACAACAAATGCCTTCAAGTCAGCACTATTTGAAGGGCTTTTCCCGGACGAGAAAGGTGTACCAGAATATATGCCTGAAACCTCTAAAGAATGGGTACAGCATGCCTTGGCAGACCCATTACATCGCGATCTAGCGATAGTATCAACACTATTAATTATTCTAGCTGTCATCACTACCTTTACTGCCTAAAATACTAGCTCTAACACTACCAAACGAAATCTCACTCGGGGTAATAGCCCCAAGTAAAAGCCCGACAAATCCACCCGCCCAAGCCAACAAAGCTGGCGCTAATCCGACAAAATTCAATAAAAATTCAGGTACGGGTAATCTTAGTGCATAGTAATCATAGCCTGTCCATACTCCCACGGTCACAAACAATATTAATCTAACTCTAGATTTTAGCAACGGTATCATACCCCGCATACTTGCAAGGCTCCAACCAATGGTGCCAATTACAATCATAGCTAGTATTGCTGACATAAGATCGCGAGGATCTATATGAATGTTTTCATCAAGCATGTCACTAACATCAATTACCGTGGTCGTCTCCCTGGAAGATATGGGAACTGAAGTATTTACTACAGCAACTTCTGCCAATGTTTCACTCGTAGGTGTAATCTCAATTGGAATGCGTGTCTGAATCGCAGAAACCTCCAACGTTGACACTAATTGCTCCACACCATCTACTGCCAATTCATTTGAGTCAATCAACACATCAAACTGTAATGGCTTGGAAACAGCCTCACCACTCCGAGCCCTAATTTCTACCAGGCCCATTCTATCTACTACAAATGTTCCAATTGCAATTCCAGAAACTGTACTGCTAGTAGTAAAGGTTTCAGTAATTCCTCCTTCAGCGAGATAAGACGCGTCAAACTCCACGATAGTACCGTCAGGAACATTCTTTGAATTGTGATCCAGCAATATACTAGTTTGAATATTTACTGTACTTCCTTGAATTATTTCCTTTAACGCTGAATCCGGTGTTGGGTTTCCAATACTAAGATCCGCATCATCACCACTAACACTATTTACCAGAGCATTATCAGAAGTGTCTGAGTCGAAAACATCCTGTACAGTCATCACCGAAAACGATTGCTCAGGATCAGGAGATAAATTTGCCTCTAAATCATAAGACACTGCATCAATTGATATCGGAGGAGCCTCATGTGGAACAATTTCCTGAAACAGAACCCTAGCTGCAACTTCAATAAATGGGATGCTATCACCATACAAACCATAATATGCTGTAAACTGCGATACACCCGTGGCATCTAAATAATATGGGGCACCCATCTCAAATACTATTACATTCTTGTTTGATAATAAATCGGGTCTTTCGAGCAACACTATATCTAACGCATTACTATCAACACCTTCTTGTGGTTCACCAATAGCAAAAACCAACCAATCAGACCCAGCGAGCGCACTATCAATCTCGTCAGTAATCTGAGAACCAATTGGCACCTCATCATTATCATCCACTTCTCCATTTTCCATTCCTAACATACCAGTCTGAACATTAATGCCTTTTACATACTGGTATAAATCAGCAAAACTAAAGCTATAAAGTTCCAATGTGCTATTTTGACTAATGCCTCCAAATCCATACAATCGCTCAATTGATTCCTCCAAAGCTTGTACCGGCGGACTCGATTGTTCTCTGCATGTGCTACATACCTTATATGTACGAGAATCAGTAAAAATTACAATTCTGTCAAGAGCAGATGGGCCACGAGGCACTCGACTGATAAACTCAGCTTTCGTTGGACTCAATAATGTAACAGCCTCTTGCGCCACTTGAAAGACTTTTCCCTCCTCTATCA
>DDZT01000115.1:467-14121 GCA_002346435.1 Anaerolineales bacterium UBA3001 | reverse complement strand
CCTGACCATGTAACAACTTTTGCTAAGTTCACCTTCCAGGCCTTTTAAGCATGTGCTCTTGTACAAGACCAGCATACATCTCCGGCCTACGATCAGCAATCCTATCTGTCATATGCTCACGACCACCATGGACGCGGAGCTTCTTTCTAGCAACATTTGGGTCTATATCAGCATAGATAATTGTTTCCTCGTCTCTACCTGCAAGCGCCATCACATCCCCATTAGGGGCACAAATACTGCTGGTACCAATAAATTCATTGCCATTCTCAACCCCTACTCTATTAACAGCAATGTAATACACGCCATTCTCCAACGCCCTTGTTCTAATGACATGCTCAGCTATACACTTCGCAGGAGGCGGCCAATTTGTAGACAGTATAATCAATTCCGCACCAAGCAACGATAACACTCGCGCCGACTCAGGAAATCCCGAATCGTAGCAGATATTCAATCCCACATTTATCCCTTCAACCTCATTCACAGAAAATCCACGATCACCAAAAGTAGAGAAACGATCCACACCCAGGTATGGCAAGTGTATTTTTCGATAAGCTCCGACAATACCATTCTCACCAACAAGTACTAAAGCGTTATAAACGCCACTGTCCGGAGCATTCTCCAGCATACCTGCAGCAATATATCCTCCATGTTTCGCGCACATATCCTGTATACGTTTAGTAGCATTACCCGGTATATCCTCTGCATACTTAGTTGCCTCTTCAAGACTATCAAAACAATAGCCAGTAACCGCACATTCAGGAAAGACCACTATATCTGCTTGATTGCTTCGAGCTTGCTCAAACCAATGCTCGATGCGGTCAAGATTCCCATCAATATCACCTATCTTTATATCGTTTTGTACGCCTGCTATTTTCATCATAATCACCTCGGCTCAAAATGGTCCTATTCCGCACAGCACCAGCATCAAAATAAAACTCAAACTTAATTATCTATTTGTTTCAGGTCGTCGCCTTCAGTATGGTCACCATCCAACTCAGGACTGAAAGCTTCAATAGCCCTATCGTCCCAATCTCCTAATCTAACTATATCGATATCTCCGAACGCTTCTGCCTGCTCAGCTTTAACCATATTCCTTCGTGCTAACTCCAGAATTCCCAAAAATGTAGCGATGATCTCTGTTTTAGTTTTGTTTGTATGACCCCGTTTCAGTAGCGCAAAAAAACTAACCTTAATTCTACGGCGCAAGGAAGCGGCTATCTTATTTATACTACCCCTAACCGTTATACGCGGCCTACCAACCAACTCTGATACAGAACGCGGTTTCTCTATTGGACGTGATAAGACATCGGCCATTGCAACTCTGAGGTCATATAACTCAACACCGGACAAATCTACCGTCTTTGCAACCACCACAGGCGCAGCAATCCTCAAAAAAGTCCGTAAACCTTGCAACTGCCGCGAGTCTAACCATTCGGACATATCTTTGAACTTTTTATACATTCTGAGTTGTTTTGCTAATTCTTCACCAGGGTCAATTTCGGTTATACCAATTTCCGGAGGTTTTGGTAAAAGCGCTTGAGACTTGATCAATAGCAATCTTGCTGCAAGAACAAGAAAATCAGCCAGTCCCTCGACTCGCCTCTCCCTAAGTTCAGTCATCTGTTTTAAATACTGATCTGTTACTTGAGTCAGAGACACCTGAGTAATATCTAGTTCCTCTCGTTCAATTAAGCGCAGTAGCAAATCGAGAGGCCCTGAAAATACTGGAACTGATATGGAATACGGAGTTTGAAGCATGATAACAACGGATGATACCATGTGTTCTATTTAAGGGACATACACCCAGGCAGTTTGACTAAGTGACCTTCATATGCTAAACTGCCGCAACATCACTGCGGGGTAGAGCAGTGGCAGCTCGTCGGGCTCNNAAGTCGTAACAAGGTAGCCGTACCGGAAGGTGCGGCTGGATCACCTCCTTTCTAGGGATCCTGCATGATGCGAGTCATGCCATCCTTAAGTCGATATACCGGCGTCTATTAATCGGAGTAATCCGAGCAAGGTCGATTCTCGCCTATCAGAGCGTAGAATCATTGGCGCATCTATTTTTCCGGCCACTCCTTCGGTTGTTGAGGGATATTTTCCCTTGGCGCTGAGAAATCGAGCAGGTTAGGCTGTCGCGCTTAGTGTGAGGAAAGTCCGCACTCCATAGGGCACAGGTAGTGGGTAACACCCATCCGCCGTGAGGCGAGGACTAGTAACACAGAGACTAATGTCGACTGTAGGTCGGAGTGAAAAGAGTTAAACTCTGCCTGGAGCAAGCTCAAGCAGGGACGATATTGAGGCTGCCCGCCCAGTCCCAGGTAGGGCGCGAAGATATACGAGGCAACTTGTGTACAAGATAGATGACAGCTCTTGACAGAATGCGGCTTATAGACTTGCTCGATAGGTTATCGCGGGGTGGAGCAGTGGCAGCTCGTCGGGCTCATAACCCGGAGGTCGCAGGTTCGAATCCTGCCCCCGCTACCTAAAAAAGTACCGATAAAATTACGGTACTTTTTCTTTTTATATCGTTATAGATTGAATCTAGTCCATCCAAATGGTATACTCTGAACGCAAAGTAATGGCGAGGTAGCTCAATCGGTAGAGCAACGGATTCATAAGCCGTGGGTTGTGGGTTCAAGTCCCGCCCTCGCCACAGGCTCGTTTCACCCACCACCCCCACTCCCTCTAATAACATCTAAGCCTGTTGAATGGCTGTTTATGCGTACCCTTACGTTCGAGAACGTATATCGCTAAAACAGCAATACAGGGCTTAGGTTGGAATCGGCAGGTGTAGCATAAATAATATACCTGCTACAGGCGACTCATTCGCTACGCTGTAAACCAAGAACCGCCAACAAGATTGGTGGCATTGTTGCATTACATATGGCTACCCTGCATCCAGTCCAGCACCAGGATACAGGACCTATGATAATAGCGGTAATCTGATGAACTACTTACTTGTAAAACGTTTGATCAACGCAAAGACTAGCCAGTTTCCTAAGAACCAAGTAGTAAAGTTGATTAAATAATCTGCGTTGCCAAGAGAACGATAAGGATTAGTAATATCATTGAAATAAATGAAACCTTGTATAACGAGTGAAACTATGAAAGCTAACGAAAATGCTGACCATTCTTTGCCACCGACTGTGGAAAAAATTCCTGACTTAGATTCTAGTGTGGGTTCAGATGCTCCTGTTGGCGATGGTGTCAACAAAGTTGCACCTATGGGTTTGCTTTGGCCAGTATTTTCGACTCTAATCCCACAATTATCACAAAACTTGGAGTCTTGCAAAAGATTCCTGCCACATTCTCTACAGAACATAATTACCCTCTCTATTGCCTGTGAGCCGAACTACTCAACGTCAGTTTTCTTAGAAGCTAATCTTGGATTTTTCCAACCCCATTTGATGCCGCACCACACAGATACAACAAGGGTGAAAACTATTAGTGGTATACGAACAGTGGGTTCAAACAAAGATATCAAGATTGGCTTCCATATTAGAAGCAAGACAAATTGTGTAAGAAAGGACGCAACAAAGAAGATGACTGCCGACATGATACAAGTAAGAATAAATCTTATAATTACGCCCATAAGCGCCCTCTACATTACATGTGAAGAGTTATCATTGTATCCAACATCCATTGGTAATATTTTACGTAGATTTAGAATCCTTGAATGTGGCACAAAAAGCGTTATCAAGATCGGCAATAAGATCATCTGGATGTTCCAGACCAATTGAAAGACGAATAAGGCCGTCGGTTACACCAAATTTCTCACGCAATTCACCTGACACGCCAGAGTGTGTTGTACTGCCCGGATGACACACAAGACTCTCGCTACCGCCAAGGCTAACAGCGGATTTAAAAATAGACAGATTATTAATCAAACGAAAGGCGTCTGATTTTGAAGCATCGATTACAAAGGAGAATGTTGAGCTTGGCCCTGAACACTGGCGTTTATAAACGGTTTGATAAGCTTCATCCGTGATGAAGTCTGGATGCAGAACCTTTGTGGAAATATATGAATTATCAGCGATCCACTGTGCCACTTTATGACTACTATCAGCAGAATGTTGCATACGGAGACTTAACGTTTCGAGTGAGCGAGAAATCATCCAGCTTGAATGTGGGTCAAGGTTAAGGCCCAGAAGACCTCGTGTAGCACGAACTGGGCGAAGCATTTCAATACTTCCGCAGACAGCGCCTGCAACAAGGTCACTGTGACCACCTACGTATTTAGTCAATGAGTACATGGCCATATCGATACCTTGAGGTACTGCTTGTTGAAACACAGGTCCCATAAGGGTGTTATCACAAACACTGATTGGACGGTGGCCTGTTTCCGATTTGATAATATCTAACGAGCGATTTAGCGCTTCAAAATCAACAAGAGAATTAGTTGGGTTGGCCGGCGATTCAATGAAAACCAAGGCAACACGGCCTTTTTTGGCAGCATCGCGCAGTGAGTCAAGCATACCTTTTTCGTCCAAACCGTCATCAAATTCGCCAGTTTGAATGTTAAATTCGGGTAGGAATTTTCGGATAAGGGTTTCGGTACCGCCATATAAAGGTGCGCTTTGGACAATCACATCACCGGGCCGCAAATAAGCCAACAGTATCGAGCTGATGGCGCCCATACCACTTGAACAAACCACCGAGCTATCTGAGCCTTCGAAGAGTGACAGTCGGTCTTCGATTATTTCGACGTTGGGATGATTAAAGCGGCTGTAGATGAGGCCACCAACGTTACCTTCTGGTGCGGGCTTTCGGCCGGCCATAATGTGAAAAAACTCTTCGCCTTCCTCTGGTGTTTGGTAAGCAAATGTGGAAGTCAAAAAGACAGGCGGTTTGACAGACCCCTCAGACAGTTGAGGATCATAACCGTACGACATCATCATTGTTTCAGGATTAAGTACGTGATTTCCGATTTTCCTTTTCTTGTATTTTTCGTCGTTAGCCATTGCCTGTTTTCCTCTTATTATTATTTTCGTCACTTGGTTTTAACTTAAACATTATTAGCTGTCATTCCCACTCCATTTTCTGTGAAGCACTCTGATTGTATCAACGATTAGCTGTAGCAGCCATATTGTCGCGACTAAACTACACCTGCACGCCTCCCGCAAAAAGCTAAAAGTGGCGATGCTTTGCGATCCTTTGGCAGCAGGTGTATAGTGTAGCTGTGACTACCCTGCAGGTAGCCCAGAACCAGGATACAGGGCCTATGATAATAGCGGTAATCTGATGCTAACGAGCAAGTATTACCCAAATGAAGTAGATAACGCCAGCAGTGATTCCAATAGCGTTAGCTGTACCTTGAGGTACTCCATTCTTTCCAAGAAAGAATATTATCGGATAAGCGATAAGAGAAGCGACCCACAACTGAAAAATCGACCGAGGCATGTTATATCTCCTTCCCTAAACCCAAATCAATACAATAACTCTACCGGAGATTAGCATACAATTTAGTTGGTTGTCCACAAAATAACTGTGGAGTTTGTATACAAAAATACTTATCAAACACTCAACCGTTTAGTTGCAGCACACAATATAGTATCAACAGTTACCCAATAACTAATTGGCGAATACTGACAATAGTGAGGCTTAGTTCGACGTATCAAGCTATTGAAAATATTAGGTACAGTCGTTATACTCTAGTCAAGGAGATACACTTATGCACGTAACTTTATGGATATTACAAATCATTCTGGGAATATGTTTCATGGCGTTAGGAATCATGCATTTTACTATTCCGCCCAATCTACCACAACAAATGAGCTGGTTCTACGAACTCTCGCCGTTTTTGCATTATTTTAGCGGATCTGCTGAGATCCTCGGAAGTCTTGGATTGATATTGCCTGGCATAACAAAAATCCAAACTAGACTCACGCCACTAGCTGGACTCGGACTTGCATTGTTAATGATTGGCGCTGCTGGGTATCACATAATAAGAGGAGAAATGCAAAGTTTACCGACTAATATAGTGCTATTTGCAATCTCGGCCTATATTGCATATGGTCGCTGGAATAACCATCCTCTCCCAGACTCAAAAACATAGTCCGCTTATCTTCCCCTAAGCATATACATTATCAGGGAAGCAAACCGTCTAATAGATTCTTCAACATAGTAGTGTCGATCGGAACCGACACTGAAATAGGCACCTGAGTATCAACTTGAACCTCTGTTTCCACATCGACCTCAACAATAGTATCGATAGGAACGTCCGTGTCAACTGGAACATTTGCATCAATATCTAAACTAGTACTGACCGGAATAATGACGACTATATCAATAGGCAGTTGTGCTTCAATATCAGCCTCAGCTTCTACCAGCCCAACTACAGGCAATTCAAGTGGTACCTTAAGTACAGTATCAATTGGCAAAGTAGTACTAATAGGTATCTCAAATGTTTGCTGTATAGGCAAAGTAACGCTCACCGGAATTGTAGTCTGCACTGGAACCGTAGCCTGCAACGGGATAATCAACTGCTGTTTGACCGGAAAGGAAGCATCAATATCTATATTTTCCTTCAAATCTAACTGGTATACGCTATCCTCGCTGAAAATCGTTGAGGATGCTATAGAATCTGTTATTTCGCGCACCAACATATCGCCAACAGCGCGTTGCACAATATCTCTCTGTGTATATATATAAACTGCCGCTCCAACAATCATCAGATTGCATAGCGCTAATATGATTGTTGCAAATAGAAGAATTCTTATCTTGCCGTTGTTAGCTACAATGCCTTTATCGGACATATATTACTCAAGCATCCTATGGGTGTCTACGAAAATCAGTTTCGTTGTAAATTAAGTGAAGCTGAGTTTACGCAGTACCGAACGCCTGTTGGTTGTGGACCATCAGGAAACACGTGCCCGAGATGGGCATCACATTCGCCACATACAACTTCAACTCTACTCATGCCGTGACTGTCATCTGATCTAGTCTTTATGTTCGACTCTTCTATAGGCTCATAAAAACTAGGCCAACCTGATCCCGAATCATATTTCGTGTCTGACTTAAATAACTTGTTACCACAACAAACACATTTGTATATCCCATAGTCGTCACAATAGTAATATTCCCCACTGAAAGGTGCTTCAGTTTCACATCCTTGGGTCACTCGATATTGTTCAGCGGTTAACTGCTGCCGCAAATCGTTTTCGCTCTTAATATTTTTTGTCATCAATAAACTCCGTATATTAATTCGCCATATTAATCATTCACGTTGACTGCTCTCTAAGAATGGGGCTACTCGATCAACATTACTTATAAGTTCCCTGTCATTTTCAGCAGACGCTTCAATTGCACTTGTGTCCCCAGTGGGTTTGGGAAGATCCTCCTTAGATTTCCCATCTGACCCTTTCTCCACAGTCTTGCCGGCCAGCCAGCGTAAAAACCGACGCCTCGCACTCATTTATCATCCAGCTCCAACTTCAAAGCAAGATCACGATCAGATGGTTCCGCCAACACCGTTCCATCTGCAAAAACAATGGTTGGCACGATCCTGAGTCCATCGTTCACACCCATCACATAATCAACATACTCATCTTCATGATCGATATTGATCCATTTGTAGTTCACGTTATTTCTTTCAAAGAAACGCTTAGCACGCGTACAGTCATTACACCACGTCGTACCGTACATTACAATCTCGTTCATCAACCACTCCTTATCCACTTTGAATCCGCCAATACTACTGAAGCTTCAGCCTGTGAGGCAGATACCGTCCAGTATTTTTCCAAAAGCATACCACGTTCTTCTGCCGAAACTAGAGTGTAACCATTTTTCTTATAAAAATCTATCGCCCATTTAGCGTTGGCCCAAGTTCCAATAAGCATCGGCTTTTTAGATCTTTCCTCTAGCCACTCAAGTAACTTAGTGCCCACCCCGCTCCGACGTTTGCTAGTGCGCACATAAGCATGTCGTATAAGAGTAACATCTTGTTTGTCCTGGATACCCATAACACCCACAAGGTTTTCCTCCACATAATAGCCCCAAAACTGAACGCCCGATCGAATTTCCTTGCTCAATTCATCTCTATCCATATAGGAATCGTGCGATGACACCCGCGGTATCACTCCATGATAAGCTTGAGCCGCATCGTTTATTACGGCCAATATAGAGTTTATCTCAACCTCTAGGCATCGTTTTATCATGATTTACCCAGATCAGGAAAATGACAACTACCATCTATATATATGTGGACCAAAACCCTCATCACGATTAAACGGTGATATCATTCTTCCGGGTGGAATAATGATATCTATTTTGTCTAGTTCCTCCTGTGTGAACGATATCTCAAGTGCCCCAAGATTATCCTCTAGTTGCTCCATAGTTCGCGGACCTATGATAGGACTCGTGACTGCCGGTCTATTCATCACCCAACCCAGCGCAAACTGAGCCATAGTACACGACTTTGACTCCGCGATTGGTATCAACTGTTCCACAGCATCAAGCGCTCCCGTAGTGAAAGTGGCCTCTAGCCAAGGCTTGCCCGACATATCGTTATAACGCCCATGTACAGGCATTTTACCTTTACGATATTTGCCCGTTAACAATCCGCCAGCGATCGGACTCCAAGGCATGATCCCAAACCCATAAGTCTGCGCCATAGGTATTACCTCGCGCTCGATCCGCCGATCCAATAAATTGTATGGGGGTTGCTCAGAAACAAACCTGTTGAAACCATGCTCCTTGGACACCCATAATGATTCTACAATTTTCCAAGCCGGAAAAGTGGTACTGCCAATATACCTGACCTTACCTGATGTCACCAAATCATCCAGCGCCCTCAATGTTTCATCAATTGGCACATCTACGCTTGCCCTATGGATTTGATATAGATCTATGTAGTCAGTTTGGAGCCTTCTTAAACTTGCTTCACACTGCTCGATAATGTGTCTTCTACTTGCCCCAGCAGCATTAGGATCGTCTTCTGACATCGCCCTAAACACCTTGGTCGCCAAAACAATGCGATCGCGTTTGCCATTTCGCTTAAGTGCCTGACCGGTAACCTCCTCTGACTTTCCCAAACTATATTGATTGGCTGTATCCAGGAAATTTATGCCGGCATCGATAGCTCTATCAACCATATTATAGGAATCTTCTGGCTCTGTAGCCGCACCAAAAGTAAGGCACCCTAAACACAATTTGCTGACTTTAACTCCAGTTCTACCTAAAGATCGATATTCCATACTCTCACCTGTCAGTTACTATAACTAGTACTTCCCGTTCATTCAAAACATCCAACCAATACTCTCAACATCTTATTTACATCAACTCTAAACATCTTATTTACATCAATCAAACAATGCATTTAGCAACTATTCTAATATTAGTCTACTTATGTTTACAGGGATATGCAACTACCTAAACCCAAAAACCAGCAAAGTCTTCGCAAAGGATGGTGCAATCACTAAACTCGTAGTACATTACCCTTACTGACTGTACAATTTAATAAATACTACAAAAATTGCTTATGGAGACAGAATGAACAACACGATAATACTTGCTACAATTTCAATGGCCTGCGCTGGCCTTGCATCATTTAGCAATAAAATAGCAACTGAAAATCAAATACATTTTCCAACTTATTTGCTACTAACCTCTTTGCCCTATTTCATTCTGATCTTCATAGTTCAAAACAACGCCAAAGAACCCATGTTATTTACTCCATTCTCTGTCACACTCGGCCTTGCAGGTGGAATACTAGGATGCATCGCTTTTTACACTGTTTATACTGCACTTGCTAACGGAGGAGATGGAAGTACAATCTTTCCCATAACAAGCCTGCAGGTAGTAATCCCGGTGGTCTTATCTTACATGATTTTCAAGGAACCTCTTACACTAACAAAACTTTCAGGGTTAGGTTTTTCAGTTATTGCATTGATACTACTAACACGTTGAATTACTTACCAACATTAATTACTATATCGGATACTATCTATCCCAAACTATGATGGAAAAGACATCAATAACAGTAGACGGACATAAGATCCAGGTAGAGCTAGCAAAAACACCTGCCGAACACATGCGCGGACTTATGGACCGGCGAGAACTTGGCCAGAATCACGGTATGTTATTCATTTATCCTCTAGCTTATCGAGCATCAATGTGGATGAAAAATACATATCTACCACTTTCCGTCGCCTTTATCAACACTAATAGACAAATAGTACATATAGCCGATATGCATCCACAAACATCAAAAATACACCGAAGTCCAGTCGCAGTACGTTACGCACTTGAGGTAAACCTAGGTTGGTTCGACACTAACAACGTAAAACCTGGCTCTCTGATGCGATTTAGTATTACTGGAACATCAATATCAAGCTAGCGCATGTATGCCTATGCGCATTGTAGTGAGTGATAAATACTTACAACTTGCATGATACAAGCCCATTTTTATGTTAAATTTACCGCCTTTGGTATACTAACGTAACAAAAGCGTGCAGCTACCCTTAGGAGTGTAGATCATGGAATATCGACCTTTAGGACGTACTGGAGTAAAAGTAAGTGAATTATGCCTAGGCTGTATGACCTTTGGAAACACTACTGAACCTGAAGATTCATATGCCATCGTCGATAGAGCAATAGACGCTGGCATCAACTTCCTAGACACTGCTAATGTCTATTCAAGGGGACGCTCCGAGGAAGTAACTGGAGAAGCTCTAAAACGCAACGGAAAACGCAGTCGGATTGTACTAGCGACTAAAGTACATGGACGCATGGCTGACGACGATCCTAATGCTGCTGGCACAAGTCGCAGACACATCATTGAACAGTGTGAGGCTAGCCTAGAACGACTACAAACAGACTATATAGACCTATACCAAATTCACCGACCCCGCTCTGACACTCCAATAGACGAGATACTGCGAGCTCTTGACGACCTGATCCAATCAGGCAAGGTACGCTATATTGGATCTAGTACATTTGGGGCCTGGCAATTGGTTGAATCACTCTGGGTTGCAAAAGAGTTAGGACTTAATCGCTTTATTTGCGAGCAACCGCCCTACAACATATTAGATAGACGCATCGAACGTGAACTATTGCCAATGGCTGAAACCTACGGAATATCCACGATACCGTGGAGCCCACTCGGCGGCGGACTACTAACTGGTAAGTACAGAACTGAAAACATGCCGGAGGAAGGCCGTTATCTTGATACTGACTCTAAGCCATGGCAAATGCGACTTACTCAAGGCGCTTTTGAAGCGGTAGATAAATTAGACCCGATTGTTGCTGAAAAGGGATGTACTATGGCGCAACTGTCGCTTGCTTGGGTTTTAGGACGCCCCGGAGTTACTAGCCCAATTATAGGTCCGCGAACTATGGAACAATTAGAAGACAATCTTGGGGCTATAGATGTGTCTATTACTGCCGACGATCTAGCTAAGATAGACGAAATAGTTCCGCCTGGTTCGAATGTTTCGCCGTTTTATGAAGCTGATTTCGGCACACCATTGTATCGTTGGTAATATTGTGACTTTCATGATCCAAAAAACTTAATAATCAGGTTCACAGCCATACTTAGGGGCTCACTAACTTTCACATTTATGGCAACTAAAACCTATATCTTCTCGTTACTCTCGTTTTGATAAAAGGGAAAATAGCATGGAATTCGAAAATCGATTGAAAGATTTCCGGTCTCAGATGAACAAACTGGGTTGGGCTGGCTCTTTTCTGGCACCATCCGGTGATATGGAATATCTTATTGGAGTACGTCGTCAAAGGCCAAACGCAACTCAAGGACACATGCATGGCGACTGGCTATATGGCGCAATAGTGACAGAGACAGAATGCATATTTGTATCTCCTTATCTCGCACACGAACATATTGTGGAGCAAACTCAGGACAAACACTGGATTACTGATATAGTCAAAATTGACGACGGCGCAGATGTGTCTGCATTAGCATCTGATCTACTAAAAAGATTTGGGCTGTCAGGAAACACTATTGGAATCCCTAGAGAAGCCATGGCATCCAGTGTGTATGAGATACAAAAAATAGCGTCTGACACTATCTTTCTTTCAACTTGCGACATAGTTGCCCCTATGCGGGCAATCAAAGATCCCGATGAGATCGAGCTTATGCGGAAAGCTGCAACTACTACCGACAAAATATTTGATGACGTAAGAAAGCACCTGAGTTATGGAATGAATGAGTCAGACATAATGATTAGAGTTGAGGACGCGATGCTAAAGCATGGTACAGAAGGCTCATCTTTTGTTACCGGCATCATGATTAAGGGCCCGGGCATTGATGATGCAATTGAGGGCATTAGCCGGGCTGGAATGGCTGAATTACAACCAGGCAGAGTACTAGCCTTTGACTTTGGAGTGGTTTTAAATGGTTACGTCAGCGATTTTGGACGAACCTTGTATTGTGGAGACCCTGATGCTGAACTACGGCGTATACATGACCTTGTAATACAGTCTCAATCTGATGGGATTGCATCAATGAAATCTGGCATGATAACAGCTCAGGAAACCAACGAAGTAGCTAGAGCTGTTATCGAAGACGCTGGTTACGGAAAAAACTTCGTCCATAGATTAGGGCATGGAATTGGAATTGATGTGCATGAACCACCCTTTCTTGCGCCAGGCGATACGACTGTTCTGCAATCAGGTATGTGCTTCACTGTAGAGCCCAGCATATGGGTCTCTGGCAAATGTTTCACCAGAGTCGAGGATGTTGTCCTGGTGACAGAAGAAGGTGGAGTTAGTCTGAATACATCTACTCGCGACATTCATGTACTCTAACCATTCCTATCCAGATTAGACCCTAACTACCTCTAATTCCAATCGAAGAGGAGCTACATTCAATAGTCTATCTTCTACTTAATAATAATCGTCATCTTCAAAAGATTATGCGTATACGCAAACACCTCGTAATCCCGATAGAACGAGCGCGTATAATCTACAAATGCACTGAATTCATGTGGCAGATAGCTAAACTGGTCAAAGATAATTATTGTACCTGGATCGACAAAACGGTCTAACGAGGCAAGCACAAACAAAGTTGATGAGTACAGGTCGGCATCCAATCGGATGACTAATCTATTTCTCAGTTTAAAAGTTTCTAAAAATGGTGCTAGAGTATCTTGAAAAAGTCCTGCCACAAATTCTACTCTATCATCATCTGAGACCGGGATATTACCCCCAACATCTAACCCACCTTGCGGTAGCTCTGCCCAAGCCTCTGGTAGCCCGCTAAACGTGTCAAATCCAAAAAATCGCGATTCGGGATTACCATTAAGACCCATCCACCTCTTGATTCCAGCACCCTTGTGAACACCGAATTCCATAAAATCAATTGGGTCATTTCCGGTAATATCCTGGGAAATCGCATTATCCATATCGTGTTTGGTTTTAAATGCGTTATCGTCTTGGATATTATGTACTCTCATCCATTCCTTCAACTCCAACTGCCAACCCGAGTGAAAATGTGCAGTCACATCACGCCAGCGCCCAGCACCAGGAGACTCTTCTTCTCCTCTTATGGCAAAACTATAAAAATTTCGGAGTACAGCCTTGATCGCCCTTCTAAGCATTACCTTTACCTCCTATCCAAGAAAAAAGAGTTTGCTCATTACGCACGCAAATTCTCGAATCAAATTCGTGACTGATTATTTTAAACACAGATGCT
>DDZT01000115.1:0-162 GCA_002346435.1 Anaerolineales bacterium UBA3001 | reverse complement strand
ACACAGATGCTCGGCATCCTAGCTCCATAAAGATACCTACACTACAATTCCTGTTTCACACTCAGTTTAGCATAAACAATAATTTATCGAAAGCTTTTCCGCCCAAGTGGAATGCCATACCATAAGGGTAATAAATCGAAGGTAGGTGTATCATGAATAATA
>DDZT01000095.1 GCA_002346435.1 Anaerolineales bacterium UBA3001 | reverse complement strand
ACCATCAATTGCTGGACGCGAAGACCATGTGCCCGTACTAATAAAAACCATAGACGGAAAAACCTTGGCGGAACCAGTGTTTGGAAAATCTAATCTAATCTTCACCCTAGTACGATCTACCGGCTTAGTAATCGTACCTATAAACTCTAATGGCTTAATACAGGGCACTACAGTTCAGGTGCACTTGTATTAACTAGCCAACAGAAAAGATATCAGCAACACTTTATTCATATCACTGACAAAACCCACAGCCGAGATAATCCACCATGAAAAACCGGAATATATATTTGGAAGACATACCATTATCTGAGGCTCAAGAGCACTGGCAAAAAACACTCTCTGAACATAATATATACCGTCCATTATCTAGCGAAAATGTAGAGCTTCATTTAGCCTGCGGTCGCGTCACTTCAGAACCAATATGGGCCTTGATATCAGCACCACACTATCACTCCGCCGCTATGGATGGATACGCAGTCCACTCATCTACGACCAATGCCGCAAGTGAAACAGCGCCTGGATCACTGCCAATCCCCAAACAAGCTCTATATGTTGATACAGGAAACCCCATACCTATTTGGTCAGATGCTGTCATACCTATAGAGAACGTACAAGTCGATAAATCTACTAGCATACACACTATACAATTCCAAAAATCATCTTCGCCATGGCAACATGTACGCACAATGGGAGAAGATATGGTTGCAAGTGAACTGGTATTACCATCGAACCATCGTATTAGACCAGTAGACATTGGGGCAATAGCCGCATCCGGCCATCATCAAGTCGCAGTACGACGCCTAGCTCGCGTAGCCATCATACCCACCGGTGACGAACTTGTAGAGGTAGGCAGCCACGTAGAGCCAGGACAAATCATAGAATACAACTCACTTATGCTTGCAGCGCAGGCAAACCAATGGGATGCAGTATCCACCCGATGGCCATCAGTACCAGATCAGATGGAAGCAATTAGAGCAGCATTACTAACGGCCTCTGAAAATCATGATCTAATTCTATTAAATGCTGGCTCATCTAGAGGATCAAAGGACTACTCAGCCGAGGCAATATCAGAAATAGGCACTGTACTAGTTCATGGAATAGCAGTAAGACCAGGCCACCCAGTAATTCTAGGACTAATTAATGCTTCACAGAAAGCTCCAAAACCAACTCCAGTAATTGGAGTACCTGGATATCCTGTAAGCACTGTTCTAACTGGGGAAATCTTAGTCGAACCTCTACTAGCTCAATGGCAGGGAATACCATCATACGAGCCTCTCACTTTAGAAGCTACCCTACCTCGCAAAGTACTCTCGCCTGTAGGAGATGATGAATATATGAGAGTTGCAGTTGGCAATGTGGCTGGCGAAATTATAGCAACCCCCCTTTCACGAGGAGCAGGTGTGATTTCATCTTTGGTACGAGCTGACGGCATAGTACGTATACCGCGCTTTTCCGAAGGGCATCCCGACAAATCCATAGTACATGTTAATTTATACAGACATCCAGAGCAAATCAACCGCACGATAGTTGTTATAGGATCGCACGATCTAACCTTAGACCTCCTAGCACAACATCTCGCAGATAAATTCAAAGGATTAAGATTAGTTTCAGCCAATGTTGGAAGCATCAGTGGACTAGTAGCACTCAAAAGAGAAGAATGCCACATTGCAGGATGCCATTTACTTGATCCATCATCAGGCGAATACAATCTATCTTATATAAAACAATATATGCCAGATACACCTGCTAAGATAATATCGCTCGTAGAAAGAGAGCAAGGCCTCATAGTACCCAAAGGCAATCCAAAAAATATACGTTCGATCACTGATCTGGCGCGTTCAGATATCACATTCATCAATAGGCAACGTGGTGCTGGTACTCGAGTGTTTCTCGATTATCAGCTGGAGAAAAATGAAATGAGCTCTAATGATGTATCTGGATACATACGAGAACAATATACACATCTTACTGTAGCATCCGCCGTAGCTTCAGGTGCATCCGATGTTGGTGTAGGCATTCACGCTGCTACGATTGCTCTAGATCTAGATTTTATACCCCTCGCTACAGAACACTACGATTTAGTAATACCACATGTACACTATGAAACCGAATTAATCAAATCGCTATTAGAACTGCTTCATGACCCAGAACTTCATAAAGATATCTCAAAACTACCGGGGTATTCTATAGCAAATATTGGTTCTATAAACTGCGACAATACTAGTACACAGTAAGAGGCACTGGCACAATCAAAAGAAAAAACAAGACCAATGCAGTGAAAGCAAGTGATCTTCGATAATCATCTAATTCAGTAATTTCATCAAGTACTTCCGGATGACTTTGGCCGAATACATATAGTAAAACAGCCCATATCCACCATCCTGACCAGACAAAACCCAATCCAACTAATAAAGCAATAACAAGAGGCCGCAAGGTTTTTGCCGATTTACCAAATAATACGTACAAAATATGCCCGCCGTCTAACTGACCCACCGGAATAAGATTCAATCCAGTCACAAGCATACCAGCCCAGCCAGCCAACGCCACAGGATGAATAAAAACGTCAGTACCACCACCAGGACCCGGATTGCCTGTGAAAAAAAATACAACCCAATGAATAACTGCAGGAACTTGACCATAGTCTAAGGGTTTAGGAAGCAATTCTCCAAACACCAAATACTTTGCAGCAAGATACATAATGGAATTGCCCTCTAATTGGAACCCACTGACGGGCACAGGACCTACCTCTGACAAATGCAACCCTATAACTACGACAGGTATGGCAACTGCTAGTCCTGCTAATGGGCCAGATAGCGCTATGTCTAATAGCACTCTTTTATTGCGTATAGCACCTTTCATTTGAATTACAGCACCCATGGTACCCAAAAATCCGCTCGGAAATGGTATGAAATAAGGCAAAGTGACTGATGCTCCATGCTTACGAGCTGCAATATAATGCCCCATCTCATGTGCCAACAATATTCCCAACAGACTCAGGGCAAATGGCCATCCCGTCCATAAGACCTTCAGGATAAGCAAAGCACTACTATTCCCATCGGTGAAATCAGCGCCTCTCAGGATCTCAATCGACTCGCTACTGTGCATACTTCCTGCATAAAGCACCGTAACTAACGTAATCGCAAACAACAAAATGTTCAATAATGGATTTCCTGTCTTTTCATCAGGCGAACTTCGGATAACGATTACAAGATCATCGCTCTTTTCAATCCTGAAGAGTGGGGTAAGTCCTATACGACCCATAGCCGCAGCCAGTCTGTCATAGGCCTCATCAGATTCAACAAACAATCTGCCTCGTATACGGAAAAGCTCGTTACCTTTACCTACTACTATATTGACTACATCCATGACATCAGAAACAATATCTACCACAGCTTCGGTCGATACGTCCCCTAAATTAGTTTCATCAAGTAGATTTTCATTCATATTAATTAGTTGTCGATACGTTATTTTTTGTTATATTGTTGCGCACATAGTACATATAGTAGTGTACATCTGATACATTAGATTAAAATTATCAGAAGAAGCAGGGATGAATGGGAGTCGAACCCACCGTGGCTCGCACAAACGACCCACCAACGGTTTTGAAGACCGCAGAGCCCACCGGGACTCAACCATCCCCACAGTAAAGCATAAGCTAAATTTACCTATTACGTCAAGTCTTTATCGGCTACTTCGAATGTTATGTTTACATTACTTGTGCTTGACAACCTTTCAGCACACGTCTAGAATTGCCCGAGGCGCCGAGGTAGCTCAGTTGGTAGAGCAACGCCCTGAAAAGGCGTGGGTCCCCAGTTCAAGTCTGGGCCTCGGCACTTCTAAATTTTATAATCTTTATTGCGGGCGTAGTTCAGCGGTAGAACGTCTCCTTGCCAAGGAGAAGGTCGTGGGTTCGAATCCCATCGCCCGCTCTACAAAACTTAATCTAGCAGACCTTCTACGGCGACGTGGCCAAGTGGTAAGGCAGGGGCCTGCAAAGCCCTTATTCGCGGGTTCGAATCCCGCCGTCGCCTCTGTTTCATTTAGTACCGCGAAAAATGACTGGTAAATCAACTAAATTTATCGTGGCTTCCAGCCTACTACTTGCCGCATGTTCCGCAATGGTAACGGAAACTGTCGTAAAGAACTCAATCGCCACTGCAGAGCCACTTCGAGTGACTGCCACGGGCGAGGGTCTCGCTACACCTACGGTCATCATCCCCACCGCACTCGTACCTGCTTCGACTATGCCGCAATCCTCGCTAACGGAACCATCGACTACCGAACGGAAGCCCACAAGTACCCTGCCACCCCCTGCAACTGGCACTGCCACAGCAGAACCAACAGATGCAGTTACTCAGGTGAGGCATATATCAGAGACCGATCCAGCACCAACCGTCTTTAGCTTTGAGGACGAATGCCACGATCTTGATTCAGATTCGGAAAAATGGGTTGAGTCACTTATTCAACCTGATTGGGCGGAAGAAGCGTTAGAAGAATTAGGTGATGAAACAGAGCTTTACTATTACATCGAACAAAATGATGCGAGCTATGAGCTCGAAGAAGAAGAGAGTGGTATGGAATACAGAGAACTAGATGCTGTCCCATTTGATCGAAAGGTTATAAACCAATACAATGTTTTAATTAGCCAACTTAATGAGCTAATTGCTATAGACCTCGTACAGGTAGACGTAAGATCGACAGCAGATTTCATAATAATTTTATATAACGATAACGATGACGATCTCTATGGTTTTGCTTCAGAAACTGTAGATGGTGATGAATATGTTTTGGCGCTTAATGATGCCTATGATCTAGACGCGCACCAATTTCTGCATGAGTTAGGTCATATTTTAGCACTTGAACATCCGTTTGATGACAGCGATGGCGATTGCGTTGGCTCGACGGAAGAATATGGTGATGAAACAGCACACATAGGACAAACCTTGATGGCCTACGAAACAGCATTAGGAAATACTCCAACTTTTTACACAGATTATGACATTCTCGCTTTCCAGGCAATTTATGGAAAAAAAGAGTAGATCTGAGGCACAAAATAGTATGCGTGTTCTAAAGCGCAAATTCATCGGCGCAAAACATCAAAACTTAGAGGCTGTATTGGAAGGTGTATCATGAACAACCTCCCTACTACTGTTGAGTTATTCGCTACCAATCAGGTATCACCACCTGACACAGAACCCTGTTATCGAAATAAACTCCGCCACTTTGCAATATATACAGAAAACGAACAGGGCAAGACTGAGATTAGAAACGTCACTTTGGTCGACCTGTTAGCATACAAGAATTCTGCTATACCCTTACGCAGATTCGGATGCAAGTAGTTTCAGGTGAAATAAATAGCCAACAGTAGTTATATAATATTGCAATATCGGTTATAGGCGTAAGGAACCATTGGAACAAATCATTTTATGAAAAACAAATTATTGATTCTGGCAATCGTTTCATTCTTGACTGGATGTGGGTACGGTTTAGATAATCCGGAGCAAACTCCACCTGCAAAAACTGCGACGGACTTCCCAGCAACAGAAGCAATAGTATCTATCGGTACTGCTGTACAGGCATCAACTGATACTAGCACAGTAGTTCCAACTGATACTGCTACAGTAGTTCCAACTGTTATTACCACTGATACGCCAACCTGGACTTCTACGAATGAGCCTACCCAGACTGCTACACATATGCCGACTCAGACTTCTACTCCCTTTGTGTCTCCAATTGACTTTTCTAATATAGTTACCTTAAAGGAAGAGATACCCCGAATTGTATGGGAGAGTGCTAAAAATGAAGTTAGGTCAAACTATGAAGATTCGCGTTCCTTAGTAGAGTTAAAAGTACTTGTTGGACCTAGTACCACACCATATTACAACGAAAATGAAGATGCCTTTAGAAATGCAATAGCTTTCTGGGCGCAATTTCCTCAGCCGCCTGAATATTTTGCCTTCTTATATAATTTTGAGGACAAGCCTTGGGCGGTTTCAAAATTTAAGGAGATGCCCTTTTATTCTAAAGGTATGGAGAGATCGGTAGATGCTCCTTGCCAACATATTCCTCAAGCTTGTACTGGAGCTAATTCAGGTATTTTTGGCGCTAACACAGGTGTAGGTGTCGTGGGCATTTATCCACCAGATGCTTCGGACCCATACCGTTTTGGGCCGTTACAAATCCATGAATATACTCATGCGGTCCAAGCCGCTCCATGGATAGGAGCAAAAGACCCTAATAGAGGACACCAGACTATGCCGTCAGCATGTTGGCTCGGCGAAGGTCAGGCTCATTTCGCAGGACTTGCGGTGGGTTCGGATAGCTTAGAAAAGTACTTACAACTACGTGAAATGCAGGTTAAAGGCCATCCTGTTGAGGGCTTTAATGATTACTCTGCTGATGCAATTCTTGATTTTTACAGGGATACAGATTGTTTGCCAGGGAAAAGCCCAGAATATGCCCTCGGTTATACGATAGGTTATTTGACTGTTGAAGCACTAAGTGCTATTGGTGGACCAACATCATCTATGGGTTTGAATACGCGCGCTGCGTTATATAGTGTGGGCGAAGTGAAAGAAAAAGAGTTTAATCAGATTTTTCAGCATGTTTACGGAATTTCGTGGAATGAAGCGATGCCCATTTTAGCTAAAGTCGTTGCTGACACAGTAGCTAGCTTGACATACAAATAAGGTCTCAGCCAAATGTCAATCTGGGTAATAACAATAACATCAATTAACACTTTCGTAAATGTCATTCTCGGTATCCTGATAAAAAACCGTGGGAACAATATAGTACTGCGTTTATTTCAATCAGTACTTACAGGTAAATCAATATCTTATCAGCACAAAATGTGTCCCTACACATACATTACTCGCGTCTCAGGGGATTTGCGTGAGCTTCAAACCTATCCTCTAGCCAATAGCAATCTTGAACCGTGGTTGCATGTGGCACAGTCACACATCACAAATGGAGATACTGTATTTGATGTCGGCGCACATATAGGACGACACACTATCCATTTCTCTCATCTGTGTGGAGACAATGGTACAGTTTACGCATTTGAACCGGATAGAGACAATTACAGGATATTGCAAAACAATATCTCACGAAATAAAATATTAAATTGCGAAACACTGCCTATTGCACTATCTGACAAACAGAACAACACGACATTACACCTAAACCCAAACTCTAGCGAGGGTCACAGTATTATTGCAAAGGGCCACACCTGGAGTTCAGAAAAACACGAGCAAATCAAAGTAAAATGCCAAACACTTGATGCAGTATGTACAACTAACGATATTGAGAAAATCAAATTGCTGAAGATCGATGTAGAGGGTGCTCATTTCTTGGTTCTTCAGGGTGCAACCATAATGCTATCTCAGCGAAAAATTGACTTAATAATTTGTGAGGCCGGAAGCAACACTCAGCATATTAGCGGAAGGACGGACAAAGAATTGCTAACACAAATAGTTGAGTATGGGTATTTGCCTTTTCTCCACGATGGCGATGATCTTGTGCCTGCAATTGCAAGTCAAGAGCATGATGGAATAGTAGATTTTATATTTATTAGCAAAAAATATTTGAAGTCGATATCGAATTATTAAAATTGAATGCAACTATTCTATCAAGCCCCACCCGGCTCAAATGTTTCTCTATTTTATAAGGCTAGTTTTGGCACACCCTTATATG
>DDZT01000006.1:473-3095 GCA_002346435.1 Anaerolineales bacterium UBA3001 | reverse complement strand
GAGTGTTTTAGCTGTATTTATTGTGATACAATTGCACGTGATTTGAATATTAAGCTTTGTTTATAAATGCTAGTGGAGGTAAAAAATATGGCTAATGTCGTTCTGTCGAATAAGGAATTTAATGTCGTAGGTACTAGGCCTGTAAGACATGATGGTTATGACAAGGTTACGGGTAAGGCTCAGTACAGTAATGATATTGACTTACCAGGGTTATTGCACGCAAAGATTTTGAGAAGTCCTCATGCTCATGCAAATATCATTAGTATTGACACGAGTGCTGCAGAAGCTCATCCTGATGTTAAAGCGGTGGTTCTTGCTGCTGATATGATTCAGGGGGATGAGTTGGATGATTCTCAGGATGATACAAGAAACAACATCCTTGCTACTGATAAAGTTCTTTACAAAGGGCATGCAGTTGCTGCGGTTGCAGCCACGAGTCTTCATGTTGCTGAAGAGGCGTTGGATTTAATCAATGTTGAATATGAAGTATTAGATTGTGTAACTAATGTTGAGGATGCTATAGCTGAAAATGCTCCAGTATTACACGAAAAATATAGAAACACTGGTGATGATGATTTGTCTAAGCATCCCAATGTTGCTGCACATGGCAAATTGGTTATAGGAAATATAGATAAAGGATTTGAAGAAGCTGATGTAGTAATTGAGAGAGAATATCGTACTGAAATGGTACATCAAGGGTATATCGAACCCCATGCTGCTACAGCATGGTGGACAACATCTAACGATCGATTGACTGTTTGGTGTAGCTCGCAGGGTCATTTCCCAATTAGGGATAGAATTTCTGGAGTAATGGGAATACCTATTTCTCAAATTAAGGTAGTCCCTATGGAAATTGGTGGCGGATTTGGTGGTAAAACCACTATTTATGTAGAGCCTGTTGCTGCTGTTTTGTCTAAAAAGTCTGGTGCTCCAGTAAAGTTGGCTATGAGTAGAGCTGATGTGTTAGAGGCAAGCGGACCAACTTCCGGGAGTTATATGAAGTGTAAAGTTGGTGCAAAAAAAGATGGCACAATCACTGCTGCATATGCACAATTATTGTATGAGGCAGGCGCATTCCCAGGCTCACCTGTAAATGCTGCTGCTAACTGTATTTTTTCGCCATATGATATTGCTAATGTAGATATTGATGCTTACGATATTGTTAATAATAAGCCTAAAACTGCAGCTTATCGTGCACCAGGTGCGCCAGGCGCAGCATTTGCTTCAGAGACAGTATTGGATGAGTTAGCAGATGAACTAGGTATTGATCCAATAGACTTTAGGATTCAAAATGGTGCTAAAGAAGGTACAAGGCGAGCTGCGGGTATAGTTAATCCTGTAATAGGGGCGATAGAAACAGCTCAAGCCGCAAAAGATTCTGATCACTATCAAACTTCTTTGGAAGGTCCGAATAGAGGCAGAGGAGTGGCATCTGGTTTTTGGACTAATGGGGCTGGTATAGCCTGTGCTCATGCGGCAGTAAATTATGATGGTAAGGTTGGACTAACTATCGGGACAACTGATATTGGAGGTAGTAGACCTGCAGCTGCAATGATGTTTGCAGAAGTACTTGGTATCCCGGTTGATGAAGTGATTCCACAGATTGGTGATACTGATACCATTGGGTATAGTTCGATGGCTGGTGGCAGTAGCGTTACGTTTAAGACTGGTTGGGCATCTTATGAAGCTGCTCAAGATGTAAAAAGTCAAATGATTGGGCGCGCAGCAATTTACTGGGATGTTTCTGAAGATGAAGTTGACTTGGTAGATGGAGTGTTTCATCATTCTTCTGATCCGGAACTCAAGTTAAGCTTCAAAGAGCTTGCCGCACTAACTGCTGAAACAGGTGGACCAGTTTATGGAAGAGCCAATCTTGATAGCCGTGGTGCAGGACCTGCATATGGAACACACGTTGTTGATGTTGAAGTCGATACAGAGACCGGTAAAGTTACCGTTTTGAGATATACAGCTGTTCAAGATGCAGGAAAAGCAATCCACCCGAGTTACGTTGAAGGGCAGATTCAGGGTGGAGTAGCTCAAGGAATTGGATGGGCTCTAAATGAAGAATATTATATGGGTGATTCTGGGCAGATGATGAATGCTACTTTGTTAGATTATAGAATGCCTACTTCATTGGATTTACCAATGCTTGACACAATAATCGTTGAAAAAGAGAATCCTGAGCATCCATATGGGTTACGTGGTGCGGGAGAAGTTCCAATAGTTCCCCCATTAGCTGCTCTTGCTAATGCTATATACGATGCAATTGGTGTTCGGATGAATACATTACCAATGAACCCAAGCGCTGTTCTCAAGGCTATTGCTGAAAAATAGATTTCTTCTCAAAAAGATTCAAATCAAAGAGCCGCCAATTTTGGCGGCTCTTTGATTTGTCATGCATGTTTTAAGCTTTCATCATAGTCTTTTCTGTTACAAACCACTCTTTGATAGCATCTAGTTGAAAATCTATTAACACATTGTATGCGTGATATTTCGTGAATCAACCTTTCCTTAATTCTTCAATGTCTTTAATTTTTATATAAAAGACATGTTACATAGGAAAATAAAGTATTGATTACTGGCTTATAAAAGAGGTTGGGCTTGCGGGGGCAGGACTCGAAC
>DDZT01000006.1:0-133 GCA_002346435.1 Anaerolineales bacterium UBA3001 | reverse complement strand
GAGCTGCCGCTGCTCCACCCCGCTCGCTAATTGAATTCTCCAGAACGGAGAAAATACCTTTTAACTGAATCCTGAAAATTAATTGTTAGATAAATGAAACTTGATAGTGGGTCAAGTCCTCGGCCTATTAGTA
>DDZT01000027.1:14839-18977 GCA_002346435.1 Anaerolineales bacterium UBA3001 | reverse complement strand
TGGACGGGTAATGCTATGTTTGGGTCAGTAACGAGCATATTTAATAGCCAACGTATTGGCAATGCACTGAGGCCAACTACATAGGTTATACGTAATCCCCATTTGCGTATAAATGTCTCCGCGTAACTCATTATTGGTATTTCAGGGAATGCTGTTACCGCCACGGTGAAACCTACAATCCAGGCCGACGCATTTATTTCGTCGAGATATACAACTAGATATTGATCGGCAATTCCTAATGTAATTCCGACACATATAATGCCTAAAAGAAAAATACGTAATATTTGGCTATTGGCAATTAACGTGATGCTATCGTGCCATTGTACGGTAGATGATACACTTCTATCTGGCAATTTGAGGGAAATAAATCCCAGTAGGATCAAACATCCTGAAAAGACATAAATTGCTGTTGTAAGATTGTCTTCAAAAAACAATCCACCTGAAATAATAGTAGCAATTATAAAACCTATTGAACCCCACAGTCTAAATTTGCCATACTCCTCTCGTACACCTTTGAGTTCTAAGTGGTGTAGCGCTAAGGCAGCTACATTTGCATGAAGAGGTGATCGCATTATAGAAAATAACGTGACAATTATGACCAAGTACTCAAATCTATCAGTCAAAGTGTAGGTGAGCACAATTATAGATGTTGTCCAGCAGCTTATAGTTACTAATGGTCTTGTTACGTTATACTTGTCACTGATAATGCCCCAGATGGGTTGTGCTACAAAACCTACAAATGATACAAGCGCTACCAAGGACCCTGCCTGGAGATTGGTGAGATCTTTTCTAATGAAATACATGGCTACATAGGGTGCGAACATACCGACACCTATAAACTTTATAGCATAAAATAGCTTGAACCAAAATCTAACCATAATCTATAACCTTGGTATTTGTACACTTTCTGGCTGAACTACTTAGTGTTGAGTAGTATGAGCGTGGAAAAGTGGCAACTTAATTAATCATTGTGCTGTTTACTGACTTGCATTCAGAGCACACGAGTTGCAAATTGTCAGTGTCAAATCTGCCTGCTCTATTGGAAGGTATGATTTGGTCGATTGCTAATGTCACTTCTTTGGCAGTGGGCTTTCCGCAATATTGACATCGGTGTTGTTCTTGTTTGGCGACTTGTCTTTTGGAAGAGAGTTGTCGTAGATTGTTCCACCAGTCAAAAATATGTGTCATCAACCTACTATACACCGAACACTAGTTGGTCGGCAAGGATAATCGTACGCGCAACATAAGAGTAATAGTCCGTACAACATGCTATATGGATCTTTACGTGTGACCAATGCATTGCTCAGATTACTGACTGACATAATTAATCTGACATCGAATTCGTGTTCTAATCGTATAACATTCACTTGAGTAAGATGCAATTTGAGGATCAATCTAATTGATAATGACATACTTATATGTTGTAGTATTAGCCGCCGTCATCTTCGTAGTTGAACTTCTGTTTAGATTCGTTGTGAGAAGAGGTTTTGTTAGTGATGGATTGTTCATGCAATTACTGTTCAGGATTATAGTGGGAGGTGCATTGCTATGGGCTTTAGTTGAGCGTTTGACGACATGAACAGAAGTGGGGATTAGATTGACAGCTTGCCATTGGAATGTTATTTTGCTGTTCTAAAAAGGGTACAAAGAAGTGAATGCGATTCATCTACCCCATTACTTTAGATAACTGATACTGTAAATATAGTAGGTGAATATGAGCAGGAAAACTTTCCTGGATCTTCCATGGCCCAGAGTTGCTACACTAAATTAAATAATACTATTTATCTTGACCAATCAGCTAATAAAGTTTTTGTGTTTTTATTTGCCTTTTGAGTGGTTAGTAGATTTTTGTGATTTAGACGTGGAGGCTCAGCCCAGACGTACGGATTATTACAATGTACTAGTTCGTGAAGTGTTAGAGGTTTTCGGTCTTGCGCTTGTTTCTTCATTTGAATGAGTGCCATGCGGTACCTCCCTATGTAATGTCGTTGTTTTGGTTTATGTTTTGACTCTATTGGGTAGTCTATTTAGAATGTTTCCTGGGTTTGCTGAATGTAGTTCCAAGAAGCTCTTCCATAGCATAAGTGTTGAGGGTTTTGCTGATTTGAATATAGCCATGATAATGTGAAAGGTAGCAAGAATTGCGCCATTTCAAAAAGAAAAACCCGCTTTGAGTAGAGGTAGATACATATCTCTTAGAATGCTAGTTCGATTTAGTATTATTTGCGGTTTGCCTCTTGCTCTGAACAACTCAGATATGTTACAATAATCTCAGCATTCACCAAATGTTGTGAGATTATCCCGAGTCGCCACTTGGGATTTTCTTTTTAACAGTTTTTTGTTCACTTGTTATCTGGCAATTATGTGAATAAATGGCAAGAAAATAGTGGGTGACGTTTTTGCATTGTCACAAAGTTGTACATCTTATAAAATTTATGAAAAGTGTGTGGCAAGTACATAATTAGGAGATAGTTATAGATAGTAGTTTATCTGTCGATTATTAGTTTGTCTTCTAATCCGCTCATATCGACTGTGGTTTGATATTCCAAGCGACTGAGATAGTTGACCCTATTCTTAGACTTTGGAACTACATGTTCTCCGTGCCGCTTCCGTAAGGTTGACAATCTGTTTTTAACTACAGCGTTAGACGCATAGGCATACTTGTTTGCTAACTCCTGCATGCTATGACCAAAAACCCAATCATGGATTAATCTCTTGGTTTTAGCGTCTGCATCAATCTTGTCCCAAGGCTTTTCTTCGTATTCATATGGATGGAATATACCTACTTTATAGTCTGCATCGACTTTCAGCTTTGCAGTTATTACAGCGTCTCTAAGCACTATCATCAGCTTCTCATTTTCGTAATGTGCAGGTACTATCCCATATGCTATAGCTACATTTTTAGTATCTATTTGTCTATATGTAAGTGTGCCTATATGTAATTCTTTTCGTAATTCGTCAATATATATTTTCCAGTGGTAAACACTATCAATGTGTTGTCGTTCAAATACAATCAACTGATTCATTCGTAAGCCAGCAGTAATAGAAGAATCAATTAACGTGTCATCTATTTCTGCCCATCCCATTCTACTGCTTGTATAGAATTCAGCAGCTGTGCTTGGTACTAGTTGTTCAAGCTGTGCATTGCTTGGCACTCTCTGTTTCTTGACCATGCATCAACTATACACTGTCTTGTTCAGTAACAGCAAATACAGTTTACTGTCACCACAGTCTTCAATCTTGTGATGATACATTTCTCAGGAACCGACATGCCAGAAATCACCGGTTAAGTTGATACTGCTAAAGATGTTGTTAATAGTAGGTACTGACTTAGTGCTCCAGTCAACTTGCATCCTATCGGCGTACCATAATTTGGACAACTGCCAGCATGTTTTGACCGACATAATTGCACCTTTTGGGATTCCATGGATTGAACATGCTCGTTCAACATGCTCCTCCGACCGGAAGAGTTGAATAGTTGCTCAAGTGAAACCGACATCATCATAGAAATGTCGTGGTGGCACAGCAAAGTGAATCACATAGTGAGATCCGATAAGATCATTGCCAGAAATTCCTATTGTGAGATTGTCTTGACAATCGATGCATGTTGTTTCGGTAATTGAATCAACTTTCAGAAGAG
The DNA here is from genome assembly GCA_002346435.1 of Anaerolineales bacterium UBA3001. Lineage (GTDB taxonomy): Bacteria > Chloroflexota > Anaerolineae > Anaerolineales > UBA11657 > UBA11657. The sequence goes on along the minus strand of DDZT01000027.1, from coordinate 15,337 downwards.
CTGGGATGCCAAGAGCATCCCATGCGCAATTGGCATAGTATGTGATTTCCTTTGTCTTCACTGGGTATGGTGTTGGCAGCGCAGAGAATGGATGTGCCATCCAAATTTTGTTTGTGTCCGGGTGTAGTACTAATGCATGATTTGAATTAAGACGATGCAGAGACGAATTAATTTCTTCCAGTGAAACACCAAGTATATCTATGAGATTAGCAGTCGTCGGTGCAGTGCCTGTATCTACTATATGACGGTAGACTGTCAATCGAACGCGTTGATCGACTGAAGATTGGTTCATCTATTCATTAGACTCTGTTGGTACTACATATGTTTGTGATACTACTTGATACTACTACTATAAATGTACTGCTAATAGGCTGTTCAATCCCCATAAAGCATGATTTGTCTACTTGGCGGCTGTACCCCCATTCCATGACATTCCGGCTGCCTTTACATCAAATCCTTCAGGAAACTGTGTGAATTTGTTGTAGCCAGCCCCAGTCA
>DDZT01000027.1:14257-14525 GCA_002346435.1 Anaerolineales bacterium UBA3001 | reverse complement strand
CAGCCCCAGTCAGGTTAGCATCGGTCAAATCAGCGTCGCGTAGATCAGTATAAATTAGGTTTGCTCCACTAAGATCAGTTTGCCTTAGGTTAGATCCACTAAGATCACCCTGGCTTAGGTTTGCTTCACTAAGGACAGATGCACTCATGTCAACTTTAGAGCATTTAGTTTTTGCGGCAATTTCGCATCCGTTGATGGCGTCGTAGTTGGGGCCACATGCAGTTATCAATACAGTGGTAATAAAAACTAGTAAACTCAATATCTTTTT
>DDZT01000027.1:0-13910 GCA_002346435.1 Anaerolineales bacterium UBA3001 | reverse complement strand
ATTTTCTATACTATACACTGACATCTATTGGTCAGGCAAATTGCCCATCATATATTCACATATGTATCATTTATGTTTTGCTCACGTTGTTCCAGAAAAAACCGACTTAGCTAATTTTCTCCAGTTTGTGCAAGAGTAAAATTTGCTACTTTATATATCGACTATGTGTTCACAGTTGATCATTGCTGGTTTTTGGGAGCGCAACCTTTTTGCCATGACCTTAATAGCATCGGGACTGTTGTCAATCAACACAAAATCTCTGCTCGCGCTAGCTGCGGCATCTCCGAGTGTGCCGCTACCGGCGAAGAAATCCATTAGTAAATCATTGGGATTAGAATGTACTTTGACTATTCGGTTAACTATTCCCAGGGGCTTCTGCGTTGCATATCCTGTCTTCTCTTTACCACTTGGGCTAACAATGGTATGCCACCAAACATCAGTGGGTGTTTTACCTCGAGCTGCTTTTTCTTTTCCAACAAGTCCAGGGGCCATATATGGTATTCGATCCATCTGCTCAAAATTGAAAGTGTAGTTATCTGGATCTTTTGCGTACCATAAAATAGTGTCATGTTTGGCCGACCAGCGCTTCTTGGTGCGAGCCCCATAGTCGTAGGCCCAAATAATTTCGTTTATAAAAGACTTCCTACCGAAGATGCGGTCTAATTGAATCTTGCAGTAATGTGCTTCGCGGTAGTCTATATGGAAGAACATTGAACCGGTAGGCGTAAGTATTCTGTATGCTTCCAGTAATCTGGGTGAGATAAAATCAATGAAATCGTCAAACATATCATCATAACCAGACGTTCCTGTTTCCAGTGTGCGGTAGCGTTGCCCTTTGAAGCCAGTGCGATCTCCATGGGTTTCATCTCGAACTGTTTTAATGCGCCTGCGTTCTTGACGTTTACCTGTGTTGAATGGAGGATCAATATATATAAGGTCTATACTTTCCGTTTCCCACTTAGTAAGAATTGGAAGGTTGTCGCCGAAAATTATTTGTCCCATATTTGTCGAATTTAACTATGGCTTATGTTGCGTTATATTTATGTCGAACTAGATTAGTAGGTTAATGCGACTTCTGCATCGGATGCTAGGGCAATCACTCCAGCAGGGCCGCTCCAGTGTAAATTGATGCCATCGATTAGAGCTTCGGAGGAGTCCTGACTGACTCCATAATAAGCTTGTGATGCTGTTGAGCAATAAATGTTATTGGCTCCATTTATGATTGTCTCAATAAAACCTTGGCACATATTAGGTGCAGCATCGATTGTTTTGCCTAGATCAGAAACGTACTCTGCATGTAGCAACTGGACTGCGGCCGCCGCGAAGAATACATCCACCTTGTGTCCGTCATTGATTGCTTGTGCTGTACAACCTAGTCCTACTATACATTTGAATGGGTCAACATCTGGGCTAGTTACTAACTTGATGAAAAAGTGTTTACTCATTAGTTTTGTGATCTCCTGATTTAATTTATATAAGTAACCGGTAGATTGATATTATATTATTTATTCAAGCGATGCAAAAAAGGATTAATCGCTAATTTATCATGAGATTAATCCAGATTAGTTGTTATGTCAAAAGTGAGTCGGTTTTCGCTTTGCTAAAATATCCGGATGAATATTTAGATAAGATTTATCAATTAGAGCAAGTTGGGTAGCGGTGTATATTCGAGTCCATAAGTCTCGGCCACAGCTGGATATGTTATATGTCCACGATATACATTAACTCCACTTGCAAGTGTACGATCAGATCTGACAGTATCTTCAAAACCCTGAGATGCTAGGCGTATAGTATAGGGTAGTGTGGCACTGGTTAGAGCATAGGTGGAAGTGCGTGGCACGGCTCCAGGCATATTAGTGACTCCGTAATGTATGACTCCATCTAAATCGTAAACAGGTTTGCTGTGTGTGGTAGGTCTGATTGTCTCAATGCATCCACCTTGGTCCACTGCGACATCCACTATGACTGATCCATGTGTCATGCCAGCTACCATCTCTCGAGTTACCAGACGTGGTGCTCGTGCGCCTGGGATAAGTACAGCACCTATCACAATGTCTGAGATAATTACGGCGTCTCCAATATTACGTCGGTTGGAGCTAAGTGTGGTAACGTTACCATGGAGTACATCGTCAAGATAACGAAGTCGGTCAGGATTGATGTCAACAAGCAATACATGCGCTCCCATTCCAAGAGCTATCTTCGCTGCGTTAATTCCTACAATGCCTCCACCAATAATAGTAACTGTTGCAGGTCGTACGCCCGGTACACCACCTAGCAGTTTTCCACGTCCGCCGCTTGCTTTTTCAAGGTAGTGGGCAGCAACCTGAACAGACATGCGTCCAGCAACTTCACTCATTGGCGTCAATAGTGGGAGAGACCCATCGTCGAGCTCTACTGTTTCGTAGGCAACGGCTGTGATATTACGTTCTATTAGTGCATAAGTCAACTGTTCGTCAGATGCTAGATGGAGATACGTGTATAGTATCTGACCATCTCTCATCATTTTACATTCGTTTGGTTGCGGTTCTTTGACTTTAACAATTATGTCTGCTTGGGAGAATAATTCAGCTGCCGTGTTTATTAATGCAGCTCCAGCATCAACATATTCTTGATTGGTAAAACCACTTCCGTCACCTGCTCCGGCTTGAATGAGCACAGTATGTCCTTCGTGGACTAGAGTTTCAGTGGCTCCTGGTGTCATGCCAACACGATATTCGTGGTCTTTTGTTTCTTGTGGAACACCTATAATAGTTATAACGTATCCTCCAGTATGTCTCAATAAATAATTTCAACCAAATTATCGCACAAACAATCTCAAGTGTGAAGTAGTTAGGATATTATTAATACTAGGTGACCATATAAGAACATTGTAATGACAAGCTAGACATTGTTTGTGTTGTGTCAAATTTCATCACTAAAGTTGATGATTATCAATTGTTTGTTGGTCATCTATTTCCATAGCTCTATTTACGATGATACATCCGATAACACTTACAAATAAACACATGATCCACAATGTTTTAGTACTTCTGGAACTCATAAGTAAACCTGCTATAAAGAGTCCAATAGAAGGACCTAGACCATAGAGACTGGTTGAATAGATTGCCTGTCCTGAAGCCCGTAGAGTCTTGGGTAGAATACTGTCGATGTATATAACTCCTACAGTAAGCAGAGCACTCAGTCCAATCCCATGCAATGCTTGCACTGGCAACGCGATATTAGCATCAGTAACTAGAGTGTTCAGCAGCCAGCGAAGGGGTAGTGCACTAATACCTACTATGTATGTTATGCGCAAGCCGTACTTACGTATAAACTTCTCGGCGTAATGCATTAGAGGTATTTCAGGCATAGCTGTGACAGCGACAGTAGAACCAATCATCCAAGCTGTTGCATTTAGCTCATTCATGTATACAACTAAGTATTGATCACCTATACCTACTGTTATTCCCAGACAGACTACCCCCAATAAAAACAAACGTAATCGTCGGTTGTGAGCAAGCAATTTAAAGCCATCTGCCCACTGCACCTCAGTAGATATTCGTCGATCAGGTAATTGTAGCGAAATTAATCCTAGTACAACAAGAGACCCACAGTAAATGTATACTGCTAGTTCCAAGTTGTCTTCAAAGAATAATCCTCCCGCAATGGCAGTGGCTAATATAAATCCTATAGAACCCCATAAACGGAACTTACCAAACTCTTCTTGTTTTCCTCTGCTTTCCAAGTGGCTAAATGCCAAGGCTACTAAATTAGAATGGACTGGAGCGTTTACTATCGAACTTAATATCACAATTACTAGTAGATACTCAAATCTGTCAGTCAATGTAAAAGCAAATACTAATCCAGATGTGACCCAGCAACCAATAGTAATGAGAAGTCTGGTGACATTAAACTTGTCACTTACAATGCCCCATACAGGTTGCACTATTATGCCTGCCAATGCTGTGAGGGACATTAGGTATCCTACTTGTGCATTAGTGAGATCCTTCCTAATAAAATATATCACCATATAGGGCATAAATACACCAATGCCCGCAAACTTAAGAGCGTAAAATAACTTAAACCAAAATCTTATCATCAGACAATCTTTTATTCACTAAAAACGTATTTAATGGCTGTGTTTGCTGTAGAAGATTCCGACATTGTGATCTTTGTCTACACGCAACTTTGCGCATGTAACGGCATTTTTCAGTATTTGGCGGCGATCTTTTATCATTAAAGCTTTGATTCGTATAGGCTTAATTTCGCCAGTTAGGACATATAAGTATCCTAGAGATATGTTCTTAGTATCTATTCGAAGATAGCTGAGATAACCTAGATGGTCTAGGTTATCTTGCATGACATAATATATATCCCACTTGTAGGAAGAACCATTTCTTTCGCGGACATATTTTATTTTTTTTAGTGACTCAAGTGCTCTAGATATTGATGAATCTATTAGTGCATCATCTATATCGGCCCATCCAATCTTAGTGCTGTAGAACTTACTAGTGGAAGATAGGTTTTCTTTATCGTTGATATTTTCGTGTAAACATTCTTTTTTAGACATATTCTTAGTGTATATTTACTGGTTTAGAGCTTACGTGATTCTAGTGTCTCGTCCAATTGTTTGATTAGAAAATCTACGTTTTCTTTTGTGAATACCAATGGTGGTTTGATCTTAATGACATTGTGGTTTGGCCCGTCCTTGCTTAGCAGTAGACCTTTATCCTTCATTTTGTTGATAATGTAGTCTACCTCTTCATAGGCCGGTTCAAGCGTGTTGCGATCTTTAACCAATTCGATTCCAACAAACAAACCTGCACCTCGCACATCTCCAATTAAATCGTGTTTTGATTTTAATGTGTTCAATTGAATCAATAAGTGTGATCCTACGTCTAGGGCGTTAGCTTGCAGGTTTTCATCTCTGATTATATCTAAAACAGCCTGTCCTATTGCGCATGAGACGGGATTGCCACCAAATGAATTGAAATATTCCATTCCATTGTCGAAGGCATGTGCTATCTCTCGCGTTGTGACCACAGCAGAGAGGGGATGCCCATTCCCCATTGGTTTGCCCATTGTCACTATATCTGGTACGACATTATGTGTTTCGAAACCCCAAAAATGTGATCCAACTCTACCGAATCCAATTTGTACTTCATCGGCTATACATACTCCTCCTGCCCGTTGCACTAACTTAAAAGCATCACTCAAAAAACTGGGCGGCAATAATATCTGCCCTCCGCACCCCATAATTGCTTCTACTATGAATGCAGACGGTCGCAAGTTCTGGCTTTGTATTGTATTAATGGCGCGTTGAACTTCCTGTACATAATTCTCAGTGCATTTTGGCCCTCTATATTTTCCTCGGTATGGGTCCGGTACTGGTATGGTGTGCACAAAATCTGGTGCGCCCGTGCCACCGGGCCCGGCGTGCTTATAAGGACTGATCTCAATAAGAGACGACAAGTGGCCATGATAAGCCGAATCTAAAACTATGGTCTGTTTGCTTTTAGTGAAGTTGCGAGCGAGTCGTAAGGCGAGATCATTCGATTCACTGCCTGAATTGGTGAAAAAGCAGACATCTAGTCCAGAGGGTAATGTATTAGTAATATTCTCGGCGTACAGCACAATTGTGTCATCCAAGTAACGAGTATTGGTATTAAGTTTTTCTTGCTGTTTTCTTGCTGCAGAAATTATGCGTGGATGGCTATGGCCAACATGCTGTATATTATTCACGCAGTCTAAGTATTTAGTACCATCTGCATCGAAAAGATACTGCCCGGTACCGCGGACAATATAAACAGGTTTTTCATAAGACAAACTTAATGATGGACCTAAGTGTTGGTTGCGAAGGTCCTGTATTTCTTTAGGATTTAACATAGGTCAATATTTGATGGGACCAAGTTTGCAAATTCTCGTTTTGCATTGTTTTCAAAAAGTCCCATGCCTGATTTTCTGTAACAGATATATATTCATTGTCTGGGAAAAGGAGTTTGCGATATGCTGCCATGGTGACTGTTATGCAACACCGGATACATATCAAGTAGATTATGGCTCGTAATTCATCGTCTACCAAGGGGAAGATTTCGTGGAAGCCTTTTAGTACTTTAGCGATAGACTTTAGTGGGTCATTCTTCTCCAGTGCGACATAGGCCATACACACGGCTGGTTCACATGCTACAAAACTATAAACCATGTCGCCAAAATCAATGATACCTATAATCTCGTCGTCATTATTTACCAAGATATTGTGGTCGTTTCCATCGTTATGTATCACGGTCTTTCTCAAATTGGCATTATTGGGTAAAACAAGCTTTTTATAGAGTTCAACAAAATGATCAATTGTTTTTTTATGTTGATTTACATATTGTTTATGTGTTTCAATGAAGTTTATCTGTGCTATGTCCCATGGAAAATCACGATGTGCGGCCGAATGGTTGAAGCCACGCATCGCTAGTGACAAATGCCCCAAAAATGTACCTAATTTGTGAAGCATGGACTCACGGTGTGAGACATTAGTTAGTAGTAGGCCGGGGAGGTAATGTACGAGACGTACTAGATAGGTAGTAGATTGCAAGTCATACTCCATAATTGCATTATCCCCATCGCCTACTATCACCCAAGGAATTTGCAATGCTCCATTGTTAGCATGGATGTATTGCATGCATTCATTCTGCATTTCAAGAACAGATTTGTCCTCTGCTGGGTTTGATATCTTCAACACCATTTGTTTGTTTTCAGGAGTAGTGCACAGGAAATTCTGATCTCTCTCACTGTCTAATGAGGTAGCATATGTCTTAAGGCCATATAAATCAAAAATCATATCCTCGGCCTCTTCTATTGAAAGATTGGGGGGTGGGGTGCTGAAGACAGACATGACCAGAGCTAGAATAGAATTGACAAATTCATCATAGTAAATAGTAAAAATATTGTTATGCTAATACATACTAAAGCGTAAAACCATTTTGGTGGCCTATTAAAATGCATGTTCTTACTCTTTACTCATTGTTAGAAGGATTGACCCTGCTGTTTCTGGATCGAAGTTCTTAGGCCACTTTGTATCTCTATCATACTTAGTGTTGGTAAGGTCAGTATTCTGTAGGTTAGCATTTTGCAAGTTGGCTCCTCGGAGGTCAGCTCTTGTAAGGTCAGCTGAGTCCATTACTGCTCCACTTAGGTCAGCATTACGGAGGTTAGAACCGTTGAGTCTAGTGTTGATTAGGTAGGTTTTCCGCATGTTGGCGTCAGTCAGATTAGTTTCATGCATAACAGCATTCTGTAGATTGGCATTTTGGAGGTTGGCTCCCGTAAGGTCTGCTCTAATCAGGTAGACAGGATCCATTTTTGCCTCGCTAAGGTCAGCTTGTCGTAGCTTAGCACTGCCCAGGTTAGCACCTCTCATGTTAGCCTGATGTAGGTTAGCCCCATTCATTAAGGCCCCAAACAAATTGGCTCTAATCAGGTTAGATCTAGAGAGGTTAGCACCTGATAGTTGACATCTTTCCAGTTTGTGGACTATTTCCTGTATTTGTTCTAACGTGAAATCATTCATGTATATACTATAACACGCTAAAACATTGAATCAACAGGTATGAACTATAATCAATCTATTATCTATAGCAATCAGTTGGCAAGGAGAGATATGATGACGCGCTCGGCGTGGAAATTTATTTATTGGGTTTGTGCATTTGTTGCTGTAATCATGGCGCTAAGATTTTTCTGGAAATTGGTTAAGTTGAACCTGATTATAGTCCTGTTGGGTGCCGCATGCGTATATCTATGCTTCAAATTGTTGCTTAGAAAGTAGTGACCAACTATATCGAAAGCTTCATTGTTTCTTGCTTCTTTAGATAGTACTTGTTATTTATCCCTTACTGTATACTCTGCTGATGTTTATCAATCCGTACAAACGTCTTATCGCTCGTAGCCCACATCTTCTTGGCTTCGGATTCCTGATGGTGTTTTATTCTAGTGTAGGCCAGACATTTTTTGTCGGTGTATTTGGTCCAGCGATTCAGGAGGAGTTTAGTCTTACTCATACTGCTTGGGGTAGTATCTATATGATTGGTACTCTAGCAAGTGCTATAGTGTTCATATGGTCTGGACCGTTGATTGATCGGTATAGGTTGCCGGTTTTTACCTTATCTGTGTGTGCTTTTATGGTCGTTGCTTGTGCTTATATGCCATTTGTGTCGGGACCACTGATGCTTGTTTCGGGTGTGTTTCTTTTACGGCATGCTGGTCAGGGGCTTGCTCGACATGTGGGTACTATTAGCATGGGTCGTTACTTTGATCGTGGTCGTGGTAGAGCACTTGCGATTGCTGCCCTAGGACAACCTATTGCCGAAGCAATGCTTCCTTTCCTCGCAGTGACTGCTATTGCTGCTGTTGGTTGGCGTTGGACTTATGGGGGTGTGGCGGTTCTTCTGGCTTTATTTAGTTTTCCGACAGTAGTATGGCTACTAAGAGGATATGAGCAATTTCATGAAAAATATCTTCAAAGTATTCGGAGTGGTAGTGACAGCATTAAGTCTAATGTGGTCAGTTGGACACGCAAGATGGTACTCAGGGATTCACGTTTTTATCTATTGTTGCCAGCTATAGTTGCAACGCCTATGGTGGCAACAGCTTTTTTCTTTCATCACCTTAATATAGCGGAATATAAACAATGGGATGCTAGCTGGATCACTGGAAACTATTTGTTGTATGCTGGAACTAGTATATTTACTAATGTAATCGCTGGTTCGTTTATCGATCGTTTTAGTGCAATAAAGGTCTTTCAATATACAATGTTCCCATTGGCGTTAGCTGCTTTAACTATTGGGATTGCTGGTAATCATCTATGGGTATTGTTGTATATGGTCCTGTTAGGATTACACGTAGGTTTTTCGCAAACTTCGGGTAGTGCTCTAATGCCAGAATTATATGGCGTTGAACATCTAGGTTCTGTCAAGAGTATGGTGAGTGTCCTGGCTGTGTTATCATCGGCAGTAGGACCCGTAATTATAGGGATGTTGATTGATAGAGGTCTTTCTATACAGACTATATGTATACTGATTGCCAGTTATATTGTCTTTGCCAATATGCTTTTAGTATTAGCACTAAGAATGGTGCCCTCCTCTATAGAAGAGTAACAGAATTAATTTAATTGTTAGATGCTGCTATGACTTGATGGAATCAGGTGTGACATCATTGGTTGATGTCTAAATTACTTGCTTCTGGATTGCATCAGGTGTGCAATTCTTCTGCCTAACCAAGTGGTGATCATGATAATAGCCAGTGTTATGATGACCCGAGGATGACCGTCTAACGGTCCGCAAGGACGTACTGTGCCGGTGAATGGTTCTGTACATCCCGTAGGCCATACAGCCAGTTGGCTAGCGCAATATATTACACCTATGCCTGTGCCAATTATGGCTCCAACCCTTTCTTTGCTTGATGATTCACGAGCCATTTTATACATAACAAACAAAAACGCTAGGCCTGCAATTATGTCGACTACCATATAAAAACCTCTTGATGAAGACTATTCATGCTAAATATACACCAAGCATATGTAATTTGGAAACAGATGTTGAATGTCTGCCTTATAATAGGGTATATGATTAGCTTATGGGAGGAACACAGTGACTAATTTTCTAGATTATAGAGATCTAGTTGGAACCAATCCTGACAAAGTATTTAAGTCCAATCTATTTCAAAGCAATAAGATTTTAGTGGGTTTGAATTGCTTGACTCCAGGTCAGATCCAGCATACTCACACGCACGCAGACCAGGATAAGTTCTACTATGTTATTGAGGGTGATGGGGAGTTCGTTATCGGAAATGATGTTGAGCAGGCAGGTTCGGGTTGCACAATATGGGCTGCAGCAGGAGTAGAACACGGTGTGACAAATACGAGCGATCAACTTCTAGTTTTACTGGTAGGTATTGCGCCTGCACCACAAAAAAATTCATAGTTGAATGACTGAGTTAGGAATTTTACACCTCAATGGTGCGTATAGGCACCATTGAGGTGTAAAGACATTGCCTGATTACAGAAGTCCAATGGGCTTAGATTTATCTTTAGATGATATACTCTACCGGTTTAATTTCTGAATATATTGGAGATGGAGATGAGATGAATACACCTATAATGCTTGCAGTTGTTGGTTTGTTTGGTTTTGGTATGGCGAATTTTTTATGGAAAGTGGCTGGAGTTAATAATGTGTACTCACCTAGTTTTATGGTAATTGAGACTGCTATTGTGTTATTTTCTGCGATATTGTTGCACATATTCCAGAAACATCCTTATGAATTAGCGCCTCGTATGGTTGGGCTAGCGTCATTGTCGGGAGTAGTAACCGCTATTGCAATTTTTTCGACTATGCTTGCTTTGCGATTAGGTGGACAAGGTAGTGTAATTTTTCCAATAAAATCTATGTCAGTCGTTGTTGCAGTATTATTATCCTATTATTTCTTTCGTGAGCCGGTAACTTACACAAAAGTAGTTGGATTAGGTCTGGGTGTAAGTTCTATTATTGTTTTGTCGCGCTAAAACATAATTGTGGGCATCGCAGTAAACTGAGTATAGATAAATTTTGGAGATTTATGGAGACAATATGAATATTCCGGTCACTTTGGCAGTAATTTCACTAGTATGTATGGGTCTGAGCAGCTTTATGAATAAAGTCGCTGTTACTGATGGTTTGTACTTTCCACCGTTTCTGATGATTATTAACGTGTGTTACATTGTAATGGCGTTAATAATACACATGAATCAAAAACAAGCATTCGTTGTTACTCCACGAATGCTTGGGGTTGGTGGTTTGGTTGGACTGTTTGGTGCTATTGGGTATGCGTGCATGTTTTATGCTTTAGATAATGGTGGGGCAGGTAGCGTAGTCTTTCCGATTGTTGGTTTAGGAGTTATTGTGTCTGTATCACTTTCGGCAATGATTTATCACGAGCCACTTACTACGACTAGACTAGTGGGATTGGGTTTAGGTATAGGATCGATTGTACTTTTATCACGTTAAACCCTTGTGTGGAACTCGATTATATCTGTTCAGGTCCAATAATGCCTAATAATATCTCTAATAATATCTAATATAGAAGCTTGGTATCAAGGACATTGACCAAAGGTTTCTCATCTAGGTATTGTCTTAGGTTATGACAGAATAAATCTGTTATAAGGGTGTTCTCTCTGTCGCTGGTGCTACCAGAATGAGGGCTTACAAGTACATTGGTCATAGACCAGAGTGGACTGTCTTTAGGGAGCGGCTCAGTAGCAAAAACATCAAGAGCTGCCCCTCCCAAATGACCATCTTTTAATGATTTGATCAAGGCTAATTCATCTACCACTGTTCCTCTAGCAATATTTATGAGGATTGCTCCTTTGGGAAGTTGGCTTAGCTCCGACGTTCCGATCATATTCTCAGTCTCGGTAGTATGAGGCATGCATAAGATTAGGTAGTCTGCCTGGCTTAGCGCATTGCCTATTTGATTTGTAGGTAATATTTGGTCTGCTTTCATGCCATTGAGATCCATATCGGTAACAGTGCGCTTTATTCCAATTACATTCATGCCAAACACCTTGGCTATTTCAGTCACTCTTTGACCTATGTTTCCCATGCCTATTATTACAACTGTTTTGCCAATGAGATCAGTTCCCGCATATCTTTCCCAGTGTTTTTGTGCCTGCATCTCCAACATACGAGTTAGTCCACGGGAGTACATCAACATTGACATCAAGCAGAATTCGGCAAGAGGTTGTGAATGTATTCCACTGGCTGTAGTAAAAACAGTTTCTGGCATTCGTTTGTCATATTCTAAACGTTTTACCATTTGTCCTATACCGGCGCTTGTTGCTTGAATCCACTTAAGATTAGGTGCGAGCTCAGGAAGGTCTGTGAGATGTGTTTGATCAAAATCGAACAATATTTCTGCCTTCTTTAACATGGATTGCCATTGAAGTTCCTCATCCTTAGTTCTAGTGATAGGATGCCCATTATGGTCAGCCGGATATCTAGGTGGCTGTAAAAGTTCAGGCTCATAATTCACAAAAATTTGTTCGTCGACAGCTCGTATCCTTTCGACGTGTTCTTCTTCTAGGTAACTTGCAATTAGTATCGAACGTTTAGATGTCTTGTTTTTCATAGCAATTCCCCATGTATTCATACATGATAAGATGATACTTGATTGTTATCTGATATGTTTTCTAATAGTTTCTGCGATATATATCATGTCGTCTTTGTTGTATCTTTGATCGCAGGGCAAGGTTATTATATCCTTAGAAAGTTTGTGACTTTCTACATATCTATTTGAGATTACTCCCTGCAGATTCCAGTGTACTCCAGATATTATATTATGACTAAGTAAATGATCCTGTAGATGTTGACGGTTACCTACCCTGACAGGAAATCCGAGAGGGACCATGTCTAAGGGTGCTTTTGGGAATAGGGCAACATCATGTAATAGTTCATTAAGTATTACATAGTTTTCATTTCTTCTAGTTGCTATTTGCTGAAAATTTATTCCGTGGGTCATCATCATGTGGCTAAATTCGCTCATTTGATAAGGACCAAGTGGAAACGTGTCATTGACTATTTTAAAAAGTTTTTGCCATGGATTGGTGTCCCCCCAACGATCAAAGTCGCGTCTCCATTGCACTACTGCTAAGGATTGCATTATCCAATCCTTGGGAGGATGCTTGAGATTTACGTTGTTCATCAAATCGCTATTATTTTGAAAGCATAGAACAGCACCATCTGGTAGTCCAAGAAATTTGCGCGGGCTATACAAAGTGAAGTCTGCTCTCTCAGGTTGCACATTTGATGGCCATGCCTGGCTTGCATCGTCTAAGATCCAAGCTTTCTTTTCACGAATTTGTTTTGTGCAGTCTGCATGATAAGGGTAACCCATATAATCAAGGAATATTACTAGGTCATTTTCCTGAACTTGATCTATCCAGTCTGAGGAGTTTATTCTCATGTCATAATCCAATTCAAAATGACATACACGTGCTTCAGCTTTTTCTACTGCTTCTATCATCACCTTGCAGACAAATGATGGCATCCATACGGTTGTTGGAGAAAGCAGTTTGGTCAACAGCCATATGCCTGATCTTGCGTTTGTTAGGCGCAGATGGCTTCCATCAAAAAACCCTGGATCTTCAGACGGTTTGTTGGTGATTGCTTCTAAACCTAATAGCCCACCAATTTTTCGGACTTGCATAACATAGATATTTTAACGTAAGTTGAGTTGCATAGCTAGTGACTTTCGTGTATCATGAATGTAGCAGAACGAAGCAAATTCAATTTTATAGACTAGTTTGAAACAAATGCAGTAAATGTAGTTTGCGGTATTAGTTTAAGTAATTAGTACTAGTTTCATATAAAAGTAGCACAAATCAATTGATAGGAGGAGAGATATCTGATGGTAAGAAATAAATTCAAGACTGTTGGTTTTATGGTTATAGCTATGGCTCTTGTGCTTGCTGCATGTGCGCCAGCTGCTACCACAAAAGACACAGTTCGTCTCGGCATGAATCAGGAAATCCAATTCCTGAACGTCATGTACACGCAGGGTGGTAACTCACTTGAGGCTTCAAAGACAGCTCAACGTGGTCTGCTATTCTCTGACCTGCCTGGAGCATGGGTAGGTGAACTGGCACTAGAGGTGCCTTCAGTAGGAAATGGTCTCGTATCTGCTGATGGTAGTACCGTCACATACAACTTAAGAAAGGGTGTCAAGTTCCATGATGGTAGTGATGTAACGTCTGCCGATGTTAAGGCGACATGGGAAGCTATCATGAACCCAGATAATACCCCAATCACTCGAACGGGTTATGACAAGATCGGTTCTATCGATACACCCGATGACTATACAGTTGTGCTTAATTTCGATGAGCCTTTCCCAGCCTTTAAGATACTTTTTGATTTCAT
>DDZT01000045.1:11000-11381 GCA_002346435.1 Anaerolineales bacterium UBA3001 | reverse complement strand
GTGGATCTTCCACACATAATGGGACATGAAACAGCAGGGACAATCAGTGCTTTAGGCACCAAAGTGGATGGGTTCGAGATTGGTCAACCCGTCACCATAATGCCACTCAACGCTTGTGGAAAATGCGCAGCATGCTGCAGAGGTTTAAGCCACATATGTTACCAACTGGAATTTCTTGGTATAGATACACCAGGTTCATTTCAAAGCTTCTGGAACGTTCCCGCTCACACAGTGCATGCATTACCCAATACGGCGCCCCTTTCACATGCTGCTATGATTGAACCAATAGCAGTAGCATGTCATGATGTTAGATTGGGAAAGGTCATGAAGGGAGATCGCGTAGTGGTTTTAGGATGTGGGCCCATTGGAATCTTAGTAGCA
>DDZT01000045.1:10112-10708 GCA_002346435.1 Anaerolineales bacterium UBA3001 | reverse complement strand
GGGCCCATTGGAATCTTAGTAGCACTGGTAGCTCGATCAATTGGTGCAGAAGTAATAATATCAGAGATCAACAATTTTCGTTTAGACCTTGCTTCATCATTAGGTTTCACTGTGGTCAATCCAAATGACGAAGACCTGATTGAATACGTGAACGACTGGACGGATGGTGCTGGGGCAGATGTCATATTCGAGGTCACTGGCTCAGTCTCTAGTACAAAAACGATGACGGAACTAGTTTGCGCACGAGGTACTATTGTAATAGTAGCTATTTTTGGCGACCCACCCCCAGTTGATCTATTTAGACTTTTTTGGAGAGAAATACGCATTGTTGGGGTGAGAGTATACGAAACGCAGGACTTCTCACAAGCAATCAATTTAGTGGACAAGAACATTCTTCCTCTAGATAGTCTCATTTCTGATATAAGACCCTTAGATGAAATTTCCAAAAGTTTTGTGGATCTAAGTCAAGGAGCAGACATAATGAAGATATTGATAGAGGCTTAATATGGGAGTAATTGAAACCTTTCAACTAAATGGAAAAATAGCCCTAGTGACTGGTGCAAGCCGAGGGATTGGCAAAGCAATGGCAATTGCTT
>DDZT01000045.1:0-9818 GCA_002346435.1 Anaerolineales bacterium UBA3001 | reverse complement strand
TGGCAAAGCAATGGCAATTGCTTTAGCAGAAGCTGGTGCTGACATAATTGGAGTAAGTAAACAGTTAAATTCAGACAACAGCACAGTAGAACAAGAAATTACTGCAATTGGTCGCAAGTTTTGGGGGTACCAATGTGATTTGTCACAAAGAAAAGAACTATATAACTTGATTGAGAAAACAAAAGCAGATTGTCCACCTATTGATATATTAGTAAATAATGCAGGAACAATCAAACGTGAAAAGGCTACTACACATACCGATAATTACTGGGATGAAACTGTAGCAGTTAATTTGACTGCACCATTCATATTAAGCCGAGAAATAGGCAAAGCAATGGTAGAGCGCGGCAGCGGCAAAATCATCTTCACAGCATCGTTGCTAACATTTCAAGGTGGCATCAATGTTCCGTCCTATGCTTCTAGCAAAGGCGGGGTTGGCCAGCTTACTAAAGCTCTTGCCAATGAATGGGCTAGCACCGGCGTACAAGTTAACGGTATAGTTCCTGGATACATAGCAACAGACAATACCGAGGCTTTGAGAAACGATCCTGAACGTTCCGAAAGCATTTTGGAGAGAATACCAGCAAATCGATGGGGAGAACCAAGTGACTTCAAAGGTCCGGTTGTATTCCTTGCATCGTCAGCGTCAGACTATGTACATGGAACCCTCCTCGTAGTTGACGGAGGATGGATGGGTCGATAACACAAACAATAATGAAGGTGATAAATGAATAACAAAACTTATAAACCGTTTCCAGCAATCCCGCCTGAAGATAAACCAACTGATGTACGACTCAGTGATGCCATGCAACGATTGTACGATTGTTGGAGTCCTCCGGGTGATGCAACCAATGAATTGTATAGTAATTTCCGGTACTCTCGCGTCACTGGGATAGGTAATGAAGTCAATGTATCACGCCGTGACCCAACTACAATCATTAATGTTGATGGTACATACTATGTCTGGTACACAAGACGAGACAACAGCATACCGCCAGCTGGCTTAGAGGGTCAAACAGACACCATACCTGCTGTAGACTGGGATCTTGCTGACATATGTTATGCAACATCTCAGAACGGTTTTGATTGGATTGAACAAGGTGTGGCAGTTTCCCGAGCCCCAAAAGGCGAATATGGTGATCGATCACTTTCCACACCCGGAATACTAGTATACGAAAACAAGTACTACTTATATTTTCAATCTTTTACAAAACTGTGGGAACCTCATGACTGCGTAACAGTAGGAATGGCATGGTCAGATTCTCCTGATGGTCCCTGGCATCGACATGACCAACCGGTAATATCTCGCGGTGGAGCAGATGACTGGGATGGATGCGCAACACATGATCCCCATCCCATAGTATTCGATGACAAGATATTGATTTATTACAAAGGCTCTCCAGTGGACAAATCTAAACGCGCCTTTCTACGGGCACAGGGAGTGGCAATAGCTGACAAACCAACTGGACCGTTTATTAAATCCGAATTCAACCCAATTACAAACTCCGGTCATGAGACTTGTCTTTTCCCATTTCGGGATGGTATCGCTTCTATAATTAGTCTGGATGGACCTGAAAAAAACACTATACAATTCTCACAAGATGGTATAAATTTTGAGGTGAAATCCCATATAGTAATGCCTCCAGTAGCACCTGGTGCATTTGCACATGATATGTTCGCGGACAACGGTGACGGTCGTGGCATTACATGGGGTCTATGTCACATACGTACAAGAAGCCTAGAAGTTCCACATGAGAGAAATGAAGTAAGATGTTTCTTAGCTCGGTTTGATTGTGATTTGAGCTTAGATTTGTCTCGACCAGAACTAAAAGGGAGCAATCTTAGATTCACTGAAGCAACACACTTGGATACTGAAGCAAGAATGGAATTGTCTGCAGATGAAAAGCGGACAATTCTTGAGAAACAAGCATCTATTGATCGGCCTACAATCGGCACATAATTTCTAGCAATTAGCTACAGGGAATCTAATGAAAATCACAAGTGTAGATGTAAATCTGTATCGAATACCATTACCGAAGGTTCTAACAGACTCGACACATGGCACAATGAAAGACTTTGCATTGATTACAGTGGAGATCTTTTGTGGGAAATCCATCTCCGGATTAGGCTACACTTACACGGTGTCTAGTATTGGAGGACGCTCTGTATATGACCTCGCTGTCGAAGATCTAGCGCCTCTACTATTAGGCCAGGATCCGTTCTACACTGAAAAACTCTGGGACGAAATGTATTGGCATTTACATTTTGTTGGCAGAGGTGGTCTTGCATCTTTTGCAATTGCTGCTGTAGATATAGCCTTATGGGACCTAAAAGCAAAGTACAGTAATCTTCCATTACACAATTTACTAGGCGGAACTACTGACCGCGTAAAAGCTTATGCCGGCGCAATTGATCTGGATCTGTCAATTGATGAATTGCTAAAGCAAACAGAAGGATTCCTCAAAGAAGGTTTCAAGGCTATTAAAACTAAGATAGGACACAAAGACCATGACCATGATCTTAATAGAGTAAAAGCACTAAGAAAAGAGGTAGGTCCAGATATAGTGCTAATGGCTGATGCAAATATGAGATGGAATGTTCCGCAAACAATTTACATGTCTGATGCATTAGAAGAGTTCGATCTATTCTGGCTTGAGGAGCCGATTATTCCAGACGATATCGAAGGACACATAAAGATTTCAAACAAATCCAGCATCCCCATTGCCACTGGTGAAAATCTCCATTCTTTGTATGAATTCCAAAAACTAATCGCAAGTGGAGCCATAGATTTTCCTGAACCTGATGTAGCAACCCTTGGTGGTATCACACCTTGGATGAAAGTGGCATCACTAGCAGAGGCCTACAATTTACCAGTTACAAGTCACGGTGTACATGATTTACATGTCCACCTACTGGCTGCTGTACCTAACCACTCTTATTTGGAAGTGCATGGATTTGGAATAGAACCTTTTCTCAAACAAACTTTAAGATTACAAGATGGCTATGCAATGATCCCTGATTGCATAGGTCACGGAGTGGAATTTGACAGAAATTCTCTGTCGAAACACATGCTAGGAGAATCTAATATATGATTACAGACAGTACAAAAAAACCTAACCGGTATCAGATCTATATCAACGGCCAATGGACCAGCTCTACTAATCAGGAAGTAATCGAAGTGGAAAATCCGGCTAATGAAGAGGTCGTGGCTACCATACCGGCCGGCTCTAAAGACGATGCTCAACGTGCACTTGAGGCAGCGCAAGCTGCCCAACCAGCATGGGAAGCATTGCCAGCTATTGAAAGGGCAAAGTTGATTATAAGATTAGCTGAATTGGTAGACACTGACAGAGATAATCTGGCACATTTGATTGTTTCTGAGCAGGGGAAACCGCTAGATCAAGCGTATGGCGAAGTTGATGCAACTATACAATTTTTGAAATACTCTGCCGAGGGTGCCAGGCGCATTGAAGGAGACATAGTACCATCTGATAATGTGGATGAAGAAATATGGATTAGGCGCATACCGTATGGAGTTACAGTAGCTCTAATTGCATGGAATTATCCATTAGCACTAGTTGCTCGTAAACTAGGTCCCGGACTTGTTGCAGGTAATACTATGGTCCTAAAATCCCATGAAGAAGCACCGCTTTCAGGATTAAGAATGGCTCACCTGGCTCACGAGGCTGGTTTACCTTCTGGCGTGTTTAATGTAGTGACTGGAACAGGACCTACTGTTGGTGAAGCACTAGTGAGCAATCCAATCACTCAACTTGTCAGTATGACTGGCAGTGTTCGTGGAGGCAGAGAGATATTTCGAGCGGCTGCTGACAATATAACCATGGTAAGACTAGAATTGGGTGGTAAAGCACCCTTTATTGTTATGGAAGATGCTGACATTGATAAAGCTGTCGAATATGCTGCTACTGCGCGTTTTGCTAATTGTGGACAAGTGTGTACTTGTAATGAAAGACTATATGTACACAACAAAGTAGCAGAAGAATTTATCAATCGATTTCTTGCTCATGTTGAAAAATTGCAAGTCGGCGATCCGCTAACTTCAGTCGATATCGGACCAAAGTTCAACAGAATGGAGTTGGAAAAACTAGAGGCGATAGTAGAAGCCGCCACCGCTGAAGGAGCCGAAATATTGACTGGTGGCAAGCGCCTAGAGCATGGAATTTACAGTAATGGACACTGGTTCGAACCTACAGTGTTAACAGTTAATGACAACTCCAATGATATTATGCAAAAAGAGGTCTTTGGTCCCATCATACCAATAATGCAGATTGAAGACTTTGAAGAGGGTCTGCAACATGCCAATGATTCTGATTATGGCCTCGCTGCATACGTCTTTACTCAGGACCTAAATAGAGTAATGAGGATTGCGCGCGACCTAAAATTTGGTGAAATATATGTAAATAGACCCATTGGTGAAGCATTACAAGGTTATCATTCTGGGTATCGTCTAAGTGGCGTCGGAGGAGAAGATGGAAAATACGGACTTGATGGGTATCTGCAAAAGAAAACTATTTATGTAAGCTATGCCTCCAAATGACAGCTAATAACTAATGGGTCATATGAAATATGTCAACAAATAAAATACTTAGTGTAAATAATTTATCCACGCAGTTCGTATTACCAGATGGTACTCTCAAAGCAGTAGATGGAGTTAGTTTTGATGTACATCAAGGTCAGACTGTGGGCATAATTGGCGAATCGGGTTGTGGGAAGAGTGTGACTGCTCAATCAATCATGAGAATTGTTCCCAAGCCTGGTCATATATCAGCAGGCAGTATTGAATTTACAAAGTCCGATCGACATACAACTGATCTGGTTGGCCTAGAAAAAGATGGTAAAACTATACGGTCCATAAGAGGTGGGAAGATCTCGATGATATTCCAAGAACCTCTTACCAGCCTATCTCCTGTTCATACTGTTGGCGACCAAATAATGGAAATGATACTCCTTCATAACACAAAAGACAAACATGAAGCAAAAGATATTGCTATTGATATGTTGGATCGAGTGGGAATGTCAAATCCTCAGTTAAGATTTGATGAATTGCCTCACCAATTATCTGGAGGCATGCGTCAACGGGCGATGATAGCCATGGCATTATCATGCAAACCATCAATGCTAATTGCTGATGAGCCCACAACTGCACTAGATGTTACAGTACAAGCACAGATTATAGAATTGTTACAGGACCTAAAAGAACAACTTGGAATGGCCATAATGTATATAACACATGATTTAGGGGTTATCTGTGAAATTGCTGACGTAGTACATGTCATGTATTTAGGTAAGATTGTAGAAAGTGCTAGTACTAAAGAACTTTTCCACAATCCTTTGCATCCATATACGCAACGGTTGTTAGCATCCATACCAAAACTTGGCGCCAGCGGTAAAGGAACTAAACTCGATGCGATTCGAGGTAATGTACCCGTGCCATTAAATCTTCCGCCACAATGCGGTTTTCAATCGCGGTGCAATGAAATAATAGAAAATGTTTGTGATTTGAAAGTACCTGGTCTAGTAGACATGGGTAATGAACACTACGTCAGATGCTTCCTGCACAGTGAGGAACAGGAAAAAACATATGCCTGAAAATAATAATCCAGATGCTTTATTAGAAGTAATTCACCTAACTAAATATTTTCCAATCGAAGAGGGATTTCTACGTAAGCAAGTCGGAGCAGTAAAAGCTGTAGATGATGTAAGTCTTTATATAAACGAAGGGGAAACATTCGGACTGGTTGGTGAATCTGGTTGTGGTAAGACTACATTAGGCAGATGTATTGTTAGAGCCATAGACTCTACTTCAGGTAGCATTTACCTGAAGTTAGACACTGGTGAAAGGCTAGATCTAAGCAGAATGACTAATAAGGAATTGCGAGAAGTTAGAAAACATTTCCATATGATATTCCAAGATCCTTACGGATCACTAGATCCAAGAATGACTATACTCGATATAGTAGGCGAACCAATTCGTAACAATAACTTAGCTACTGGAGACGAAGTTATAGAGATGGTCAAATCACTACTAAATGATGTAGGGCTTGAGATAAAACATCTCAATCGTTATCCCCATGCATTCTCAGGTGGTCAGAGACAACGTATTGGAATAGCTCGTTCTCTAGCACCTCGTCCAAGTCTTATTGTTTGTGACGAACCTGTATCAGCGCTAGATGTCTCAATACAAGCCCAAATACTAAATCTTCTCGAGGAGCTGCAAGAACAATACAATCTTACATATTTGTTCATAGCACATGACTTAGCTGTGGTTGAGCATATAGCAGACAGAATAGGAGTAATGTATGTCGGTAAATTAGTTGAGATGGCATCAACAGCCGATCTATATAGTCAACCTTTGCATCCCTATACAGAGGCTTTACTTTCTGCAGTGCCTTCCACTAATCCTGACGTCAAGATGGAGCGTATCATTCTCCCTGGAGAAATAGCTGACCCTTCATCCACACCAACTGGTTGTTACTTTCATCCAAGATGTCCATATGCACAAGAATTATGTGCCGAAGAAACACCTCAGTGGAAAGAGGTTGCGCCTGAACACTATGTCGCATGTCACTATGCTGAAGAATTAGAATTAAAAGGTGTCGAATTACAGTACTGATGTTGTTTATAGTACTCCTGGTTTCTACCATATTTGTAATCGTAGCAGGCATCAAATTTAGTATATGGTGCACTGATAAGCTTACGAACATAATTGTCACTCAACGTTTCCAAGATGCAGAATTCATTGTTCATAATAACAAAGCTCCTACCAACTGGACTGACGGTCGCTCTATAGTCGTTGATTTAGTACAAGGAACATTGGCATCTAGAGCAAAGTATGCTTTATCAGGACTATTCAATCCGCAGAGTCATGAAGAGCAAAGAAAGGAGTATCTGATTGAATGCTTGGATACTCTGACGCGCTATTTTTATAAATGTCCTTTCTTTCAAGACGAGGAAAGCAGACAAACACTCACAACTGATTTAGAAAAAGAGAAGATTAACTGGAAAAAAAATCTTTGAGTAGAATTATTGCTTCCAGTTGCCAGCAAAATCTTCCGTATTGCGATCATAAATCTGACCAATTGCAATAGCTTCCTGTCTCATATCACTGGAAAGGCTACAACTACTGTTTAGATAAGCAGATTCAGGGTATCTGAAATTCCAAGGTCGATAAAACCCCTTGCGATTCCCTTTAGCACCTAGATTACAATCAAACCGCACTAGGTAACTATTGTCTAAACGTCCATTTTCATCATGGTTTATGTGAGACAATCCCCATTCAACACCTTGACCACTCTTGTGTTGAGCATGATCATAATCTATATATGGTCCCGCAGCTACAGGTGGCAAGGAGAGTTTACCAACAACTCCAAAATTTATGCCATCTTCGGAATACTGTATAGTATTCATCTCAGGCCCCTCTAAACTGGTTATTGCCACAACGCCCTTCCCTAACGGATAGAGAAAGGTCTCATGACCACTATTTGTCACTGGATTATAAGACGACTTGATATAAGGACCTTCCGGTTTATCACTTACTGCTACACCCCACCCCAATCCTTCATATCGATGGCCACTATCATTACAACCCATTGGCCTACCCTTATAATACAACCAATATTTATCGTTCCAAAACAAGATATATGGATCATGAACCTTGTGACTATCCCAATCTCCTGGTTCAAGCACTACATTGTCATCTCCATCGCCGTGCCATATTCCCGACTTTCCAGGTAATAGAACAGGGTTTTGTTTAATGCGCCAAGGACCTATTGGAGTATCAGAAACTGCCAAACCAATACTGTTACGACTTCTGGTCAAATAAGGTGTCTCGATAGCCTGGAAAAACAAATAGAAGCTTCCATCTACGGCAATAATATCTGGAGTACATACTGAACGACCGAAATAACTGTGCTCATCTCCTCTGCTGATAGCCATTCCCAACTCTTCCCAATGAACTCCATCTTCTGAACTAGCACACCATATCTCTGCAAGATCCCAGTCCGTCAATGGTTGATCCCAACTTTGTTGAGCATGATCCGCGTCTTGAATTTGATTTTGTCCCCCAAACAAAGCTGGTTTGACTGTCTCTCGACGCGTATACCAGACATAGTAACTATCAGCATACCTAATTATCTTTGATGGATCTCTTCTAGAAATTCCTACCTCCTTGCCTAAACCATGCACGTGTCTATATTTAAATCCTGAATAAAATGGGCTTTCTTTATCTTTAGAGTACCCATAAGTCGAATAGACTCGTTTCATAGCATTGCTGAGTTTGGTATCTTTTACAGCCATATCTGGCACAAGAGGATAATCTCTATCACTATTGTCTGAACTCCAAAAAACGATTACATCCCCGCATCTTCCACATACTCTTGAGTCTGAATTTATCTGCTCAAATCCACATCGGCATATTTTTTTCTTTTGTTTGTACAATGGTTCTAAGTCGTATGAATATTTGTCCTTGGTATCATACTCAAAATCAGGCGAGAAATAGGTTGATTCTGGCATCCGGATATTAGTTAATCGAAAACCTTTACGCTGTACATCTTTACTCAAATTACAATCAAAGCGAATTATGTATGAATTGCCCGACTTCGTCTCTTCAGTTGCAATGTGAGCCAAACCCCATGTTATACCCCTGCCATCTTTAGTGTTAGAGTAAGAGTCTGCGCAAAACGGTCCTGGCGCACAAGGCGGAAGATTTACATGAGAAACCACTTCAAAATTAAGCCCATCTTCTGAGTATTGAATTGTGTCCTTCTCAGGACCATCATGATTGCAAATCGCTAATATTCCAGTACCCCATGGAAACAGACATGTCTCATGTCCACTGTTGGTCACAGGGTTGCCTGAATATTTCTTGAATGGACCATAAGGGCTATCTGCTATGGCAACACCCCAACCAATACCGCTGCAGTAGTCACTACCCCAGCCCATAGGCTGACCTTTGTAATAAAGCCAGTACTTTCCATCCCGACAGAGAATAAAAGGATCATGTACTTTATGGCTATCCCAGGCTCCATAATAGTTAACATGATTGGTATCATCAGAACCCATCCATTCTCCTGACCTACCTGGCTTCAATACAGGTTCAGGAAAACGATTCCATGGACCATCTGGACTCTCTGACCATGACATACCTACTACATTACGAGTTCTTGTACCGTAAGGATGATCTACTGCTTGGTAATATAGAAAGTATTTGCCATTACTCATAAGGACATCTGGAGTAAATACTGACCGGCCATCAAATTGATCTTTCGGTCCTCGCCTGGCTGACACTCCTTGCTCAATCCAGGAAAATCCATCTTCCGAGGTAGCATAATAGATTTCGGACAAATCCCAATCAAACCTTGGGATTTCCCAATCTAAATCGGCATAAGAATCAAGATTTAACTCTTGTCTTACTTTGTACTTAGTAGATCTTCTGGTGTACCAGACATAATATTTACCATCTATCTTTAGTACAGTGGACGGATCTCTACGTGTGACATCTGTCTCTTTGCCAATCCCTTTGATCGAGCTATAAAAGAAATTGGTATACATACCACCATCGCGTCCAAGGGCATCACTCCAAACTGACTGAGTGCGCAATGTGGACTGACTAAAGTTGTGTCGGTCTAACTGATTGTGTGCCATTTAATATCCACCAATATTACTATTCTCAAATTACTCCATAGTGATTACAATAAAATAATTCTACTTGTATTGTGTACAGGAAACTTACATTCACCATCAATACTCAACTCATTACAATTCCACCTTCTACATTGTAGGTCTGTCCAGTAATATAG
>DDZT01000107.1 GCA_002346435.1 Anaerolineales bacterium UBA3001 | reverse complement strand
CGATCATACAGCAGCAACTGTACTTAAGAAATAATACTCGTCCTAATCTAGTAATTTTATCTTTTCTGATTGCCTGCACAATATTGGTTCAATTGTTGAATGCTGTGGTTTTGATAGTCTCAGGTATTTTCTTGTTATTCTTGGTTCGCAAGAAGAAAGGCGGATTTGCTTTAAGTAGGTTCAACTCCGAGGTTTTTATTGTAGCTGGTTTCGCAGCGTTATTCGTTTTAATCCTAAATCCATTGCTTTATCTGTCTCCGGACAATGTTATAAGCGAGTTTCATTATGGAGTGAGTGAATGGGGACCACAATTTATGTCTAGTCCTATTTTTTATGTTGCTCATATTGCTCGAGTAATTTGTGATGAGATCCTTGGATTTGGATTGACAGTACTTTTATCTATTGCTCTTATATTGATTGCGTTTGGTCGTGTACGTTTGTTATGGGCACAGCAGATCATCGTGCCTTTATTCTGTTTAATAGTTGGCATGGCTTTTGTTACTGAACTGACCTATGAAACCAATCTGATTGCTATATATGTGCCTGTATGCATATTAGCTGCTTGGGTATTTGTAAGATTATGGCCATCCAAGGTTGGGGCTTATAAATTAGACAGACATATATTTAGATATGGTTTGTGTTTTACTCTTGCTTTATTTGCTTTTGCGGTACCAATCCATAATTGGTTTAGCCTATACCGATTGGCTCTTGTCGAAGGAACTCGTTCAAGTGCTAGGAATTGGATCCATGAAAATATTCCGTCAGAATCCAAAATATACATAGCTCCATATACGTATACAGCACCTCTTATTAGGAGTTTGGAGCAAGTACAACTAGAGTCGTCGCTGTCAGAACTAGCACATTGGAGAATAAACTCTAAAGTTGGTCGTGGGCTATCACCATCCTATTTTGTTATCACTGACCCGCAATTATATCAAGACAAAGATTTATTGCCCGATTACTATGTTCAATCAGTATTTGAGTACGGACATCAGGACTGCAAAGTTGACAGAGTGATTGACATATTTTTATGTCCTTATAATCCTTTGAGAGGATCATTTTCTTATTTCAGTGAAATAAACCAAATACCGAAATACCCAAATGAATTGGATATGGTCTTGCTGAGAGAGTTCAGCCCTATTTGTTCCATGCAAGACAACACTTTCGGAAAAATAAACTATCGTACTAGTGTTTTGAGTAATAACATACAGGATTTATGTAGATTTGGACCGCTTATTCAAGTTTATCAGATTATGGGATTGGTTGATACTTAAATGACCAAAATACTTGATAGGAGATCAGTTTTGCCAGTACTTGCACTATGGATGGTTATTTTATGTGCTTTAATGACGCTGCATTTTGTGTTAATACAATTTAGGTTGACTGGTATAAATCATACTGTTACTTACTCTCCGGTGGTTGTACAGCATGCAGACGCAGTATTTACTCATATACCTATTGTCAGAAAATTGATCAGCGGGTTACCAGCGTTTGGCGATCAGTTCGTTAATACCATGAACACATATCAAATAACCGCCTGGCCTAGATTACCGTATTATGTTTTAGCACTAATTGGATGGCCAATAGCGAATCGATTAGATGCTCTTCCTATCGTAGCTACTGTATTGTTAACGCCACTAAATGCGGCAATAGTGTATCAGTTGGTAAGACGCATTACAGGGTCAGTAGCAGTTGGTGTGTTGGGTACTAGCGCTGCTTTGACACTTCGCGAGGTTTTTGTGTTACAGCCTTGGCATTGGACTAATATAGAGCAGTTAGAAAAATTGTTTGTGAACCCATTTTTCTCGAATGCTTTGGTACATCCGCAAATTTCTTTTGCATTCTGTTGTATTGTATTATTTTGTTTGTACAAATTGGTTTGTAATACTGATAGCACGACATATGTAATTAACGGGATACTATATGGTATTAGTTTCTACACATATTTTTATCTGTGGACCTTTCTAACAGTTGTATATGGAGTGATTGCGTTATATCTTTTACAAAGACGCGACTACATTACATTAGCGTCTTTAGCTAAAGCAGCAGGCTTGGCGTTAATTATCTCGTCATTTTATTGGATTGATGTGATGAGATTTTCTAGCCAACCAGGTTTTGCTGATTTTCAAGATAGATTTTCTCTTGGAAGACAACCTAATCTTACAGAAAGGGTAGTGAATTTGCGTCCACATTTAATCACAATTCTTGGTTTAGTGCTTGTTACGACCAGACGAAGTGTGAATTACGTATATTTATTTGTCTTGACAGTTACTGCTGAGTTAATGTGGAAACTGCCTATTGTGATCGGTCGTGATTACCAGAGTCTGCACTATGCTTATCATTTTTACGGTCCCTTAGCTGGCATTACTTTAGTGGTTGGATTGCACGATTTACTTCTACGTTTGCCGTATATCTTCAAAGGAAGTTTGCACAGAGTTTTTTATGTCATAGCTGGTCTTTTAATATCAACGATGACAATTTATCGTGCAGTGGAGTACTCCAATGAGCATTACACAAATTTTGTGATACATTCTGATGTTCAGGCGGCATATGAATTTGTCAGAGACAGTGTTTCACCTGGTTCTGTATTGCTTGCAGCTGATCCCGAAGTAAATATGCGGGTACGCAATATTGCGCCAGTTTATGTATACGTTCCTTCAGGATATGGCACATTTGTTACGACTGAGGAGATGCTATTAAGATATTCGGAAATGTTGCGTTTCTTTGATATTACAGCAGATCAGATGTTGGAGTATCAATGGGATGATGTGGTTTCTAGTAGTTCGCACGATGCAGGCTTGTTAAAGTCTCAGCAATATATTTTTAATGGTTCTCTCAGATATCCGACTAACAATTTACGCAGTGAAGCTATAGTTCAATCTTATTCGTCTCTCAAAAACGAATCATTGACATATGGTGCTGATATTGTGTGGATTGGTCCTTATGAAAATTCCATTGGTGGGCCGTCCATGAAAGAACGAGAAGGTTTGATTCTTATGTATGAAAATGAGTCTGTACAGTTGTACCTATTTCCAACACACACAGTTCATGATTGATTGTTTTGATATGAACAAAAAATGGCATATGTGCAATCTAATTTCGGTCAACAGTTTTGTTATTATTAAATGTATTTACGTGAACACAAAACGCAAGTATAAATATTGAAATATGCGTATTGGCATTGACGCTGTTCATATCTCTCGCAATCTGAAAGGTATTGGTAGGGTAGAACGCAATATAGTT
Source organism: Anaerolineales bacterium UBA3001 (assembly GCA_002346435.1). Lineage (GTDB taxonomy): Bacteria > Chloroflexota > Anaerolineae > Anaerolineales > UBA11657 > UBA11657. The sequence continues at coordinate 25,596 of DDZT01000107.1, read as the reverse complement.
GAGACCTTGGCAGAGTCAACATATCCTCACGAATTTATTGTGTTTCTGGATAGAGAGCCCAGTGAAATTGGTCTTCCTCAGAGTGATTCACTTTCATATTCAGTGAATAGATCGAAAAGTCTTATTGAGTGGGAGCAAGTAAGATTAAACAGAGCAGCTAGACAACATAAAATTGATTGTTTGATCACATTATCTGATCGTGTACCATTACTATATTCTGGACGAATAGTATTGTATTTGTTTGAGATACCTGATCGACGTCGCGAATTAGCCTTGGAGAATGGCGTTGGAGGATTTTATCAGAGAACTAGCGATAACCTTACGCGATTTGTTTTTCCAATATCTATGAGACGTGCTCGACTCATTGCGGTACCTTCTCAATTTACTTCAAATGAGCTACAGGCTAATTATGGCATTCTAGATAGAAAAATAACGATAATACCAGCTGCAGTGAGTAGTGAATTTTGCCCGAATGATAACAATCAACATAAGGAACAAGTGCGCAAGCGTTACGGTGCTCCAGAGGGATATGTACTACATTTCTGTTCTGGTGACCCCCGTGAGAACACGGAATTAGCTCTTCGAGCATTTGCTTTAGCAAACATATCTACCAATATAAAAATTATATTGGTAGGAGATGGTTATGTAAACCAAGACGAATTGACTGATATGATTTATTACATGCAATTGGAGGACAGAGTAATATCAGCAGGATATGTTTCAGATAGCGATTTGGTAGACTTGTATCAGGCAGCAGATGTGTACATGGACCCATCGTTATATGAGGGGTTTGGCCTGCAAGTTCTTGAAGCTATGTCATGTGGGGTACCTGTTTTGTGTTCAAATACAAGTTCATTAGCGGAAATTGCAAGTGATGTTGCCCTTACTTATCAACCTACTGACACAGAGGGTTTTGCACATGGGATTGAGTATTTGATCTCTAACCCTGCTCAGGCAGAGATTATTCGAGATGCTGGCATACGGCAAGCATCCGAATATTCATGGAATACGACTGTGGAGCGTCTTGTGACTTCTTGTGAGTATGCTCTAGGTTGAGTGATTTGGCGTGAATTCTACCGGTGTCCGAAAGTCAGTTGCTATATTAACCGAGATAATATCTCCTTATCGGATACCTGTATTTAATGAGTTATCTGACAATCCTAGCATTGACTTAGAAGTACTGTTTTTTTCTGAGACTGAAACGCGTCGTACTTGGCGCATACCTTTCGAAAAAATACGATTTAAATATCGGGTGTTACAAGGGTTCTTAGTGTCTAAAAGATACCAAGGCGGCCCGATATTTTTTAACCCTACAATACTATATGATATATGGAGAGGAAAGTACCATTCCATCATTTGTTTCGGATACCATCATCCTACAATTTGGCTTGCATTGATTGCGTGCAAATTTTCACGTACTCGAACCTTATTATGGAGTGAAAGTACCAGATTTGATCATCGTACTACCAATGGAATTATCGAGTATATAAAGCGATATTTGATTAGCAAGTTTGACGGTTTTTTGGCTGCTGGATGTTCGCAGGTCGAGTATCTACAATTTCTTGGTGCATTGGAAGATCATATATGGGTAGCGCCTGACTCGGTTGACTCAGATTTTTTTACTCAGCAATCACGACTCTATAAAGACAGGAAAGATGAGATAAAAAAAGAACTAGGAATCACCGGACCAATTATTTTATATGTTGGGCGACTTTTAGATGATAAGGGAATTCCTGAGTTGATTGAAGCTTTTCAAAAAGTGGTAAGTGAGCAAGATGCTACAATGTTATTTGTTGGTGATGGTCCGGATATCGATCGTTATAAGCGTATTTGTCAGCAAAGGTCTATAACCTCGATTAGATTTGAAGGATTTTGTACTCAGGAAACACTACCGAAGTATTATGCTATAGCTGATTTTTTAGTGTTTCCTACCAGGAGTGATCCCTGGGGATTAGTAATAAACGAAGCCATGTGCTCGGGACTTCCAGTAATATGTTCACTAGCTGCAGGAGCTGCTGCTGAACTCGTTTACCCGGGTTTTAATGGCCTATTGCATAAACCTGGCGATGTTGAAAAACTTCGAGAGCACATGTTAAATTTACTTACAGACAGTGATATGCTTAACCGTATGGGATTATCTTCTCTATCACTAATAACAGCTTTTCATCCTAAGAAAATGGCACAGGGTTTTGCTGAGGCTGTATTGAATTTGCCAAATAAAGCATATAAAAAGAAATATGAATAGTACTGTGAGGGTGCCAGCAAGTATTCGCTGGGTTATTATTGCCGCCTTGTTGCTCATAATTCTTCAATCTACACAAGAAATGCTTGTATTTCATCTAGATGAAATGAAGCTTGTGTTGACTAGTGACTATGTATGGAATATAAGTGTCAACAATGGTGTGCTACCTATTTCGTTACGTAATCATATACTATTTTATTCGCGATGGTTACCATTGGTCATTCTTGCTGCGATGCCGCTCAGTTTAGCTATCCAGAAACGAGGGATGCCACGTGCGATAGAAAGAGCAGATGCTTATATAGTTGTCTTCACATTATTTGCATTTATTTCGTGCCTGTATTCTATAAATCCCAGACTATCCTTTCTGAGAGCAGGTTCAGTTTTACTCATGTATGGTGCAGTATTTTGGGGTGTTTGGCTTTATGCTGATGACTTTGGTGGAGAAGCAGTTGCCAACACCATTGTTATTGTAATTGCAATTGTGTTTGGATTACATATTTTAAATGCAGTTACCGATCCGGCAGGTTCATTTCCTTATTTAGGTAGATTTCAGGGTTGGACGATTAATCCTGGTATTGCTGCAGGGCATGCTTCGGTCTTGTTACCTTTTGCTCTATGGATTGCATCACAAAGGTCGCGATGGCAGTATTGGGTGCTTGTTGGGGCAATTTTATTTGTTCTAATTATGTCTCAAACCCGTACTGAGATTGTTGCTGCAGCTATAGGTTCAACGTACTTTCTAGTACGTACTTATCCTAAACGTATATATGTTGTATTGAGTGGGACTTTATCAGTGTTGATCATGTCTTACATGTGGATTGAGGTAGGACCTAGGATATTTCCACAGGGTACTGAATTTAGCTTAGACCATATAGCCAATACATTACTCGACAACAATTTAGATTCCGGAGAAGAATACAATGAATTAGAAATGCCAGAGGTATGGTATGACCGATTTAATCCTCGTACTTCCGATGCTAAAACTCTTGCACATCGTACTGATAAATGGAGACTGGGCCTTAAGTATTTTATGGAACGCCCCTTGCAAGGATTTGGATTTGGCACAGAGGATCGATTGTTCGCCTATCATGATGTCAACCCACAAGATTATCAACTGAGTGGTGCTTCTATGCACAATTCTTACCTAGGATTAGTGCTTCAAGTAGGTATTGTTGGCGCTGCGTTATTCTATGTCCCATTAGCTTCCCTGTTATTTTATGAGTTGTTAACTGCGAGGGAAACACACAGAAAGCCATTATTGTCGGCGCTATTATCAGTCGTTATAACATGTATGGTAGCTGGAATGTTTTCAAGTGATTTATATTCCATGGGCAATGCTAAGAGCTTTGTGTTTTGGATTAGTGTGATGTTGTTGGTTCGTTCTACCGTTAAATCCAAAGACATGAGTATTTCTATCTAGTGTTATGTTTTTTGATATTCTAGAATGTGTATTGAACTTGTTTGATAAAGCTTATGTACGAAAATACACGAGGTAGATTAATGATGTCACGCAGCTCCAGTTTAGTATTGGCAGCAGGTGTATTGGCATTGTCACTGCCTCACTATAGTTTACTACCCGTTTTTTATTTAGATAAGTTTCGTTTTGGCATGGTTAGTGAAGTAGTGTGGTACATCAGTAATAATAGTACTATGTACTCTATTTCATTACGTGAAACACTATCTTATTTACGTTGGCTACCCTTAGTAATTTTAGTGATGATTGCTATTAGATCTGCCATTTATAAACGTGCTTTACCACGAGCAATCAATAACGCCGATCGTTACATTGGTGCTTTTCTGGGTTTCTCACTTGTTTCGTGTTTATACTCCATTGACCCAATGATATCTTTGCTTAGATTAGCATCTGTCATGTTGATGTACGGGGCAATATTTTGGGGTATTTGGGTTATCGCTGACGAAGTTGGCAAACAAAAGGTAGTTCTCGTTATTGTTAATACAGCAGCAGTATTGTTTGCCATGCATATCCTAGTTGCAGTTACCGATCCGGCAGGTTCATTTCCTTATTTAGGTAGATTTGAGGGTTGGATGATTAATCCAGGTACTGTTGCTGGTTATGCTGCATCTTTTCTGCCGCTTGTTCTATACATTGCTTTACATAAATCAAGCAGGCGATATTGGTTGTTGGTTGCTGCAATTGGGTTTATTCTGATTATGTCACAAACACGCACTGAACTATTTAGTGCCTCGATTGGGTCCCTGTATTTTTTGTTCTTTGCTCATCCTAAGCGTAGATTGATATCTTTGATGTCTTTAACCATAGTGTTAGTAGCATCTTTTGCATGGATTCAGACTGGTCCTATGATTTTTCCACAGGGTACTGAGTTTAGTTGGAATAAAGTGGTTCCAGGTGTCTCTGCACAGAATTATCTCCAGAGTAGTAATGGTGTAGATACTGCAAGTGATAGTTCAGCACAGATAGTGAATAGTACTGATACTTTAGTATCTAGTGCTGACACTGATGATATAGCATCTAATATTGGACCGGATAGTACATTTCCGGAGACGCTTATTGATAACTCAGGTCGAGAGACAAAAGTTGATTTAGAAGGAGAGGTCAATAAAGAAGGTGTAGTTAGTAGAGCTCAAGACACTGACGATTCGCTTGATAATGTTGATGTGGAAGTCTTGTATTACCAAGAAAACCCACGAGTTGAGCATATCACAAGTCTATCTAGTCGTACAGAAAAATGGAGAACGGGCTTGCAATATTTTATGGAGCGTCCATTACAAGGGTTTGGGTTTGGGACAGAAGATCAACTATTTGCTTATCATGGTGTTCATGCATCAAGCTATATTAGAACTGGCTCATATTTTCACAATTCTTATCTCGGGCTAGTGCTGCAGGTAGGGTTAGTTGGCGCCTTACTTTTCTATATGCCCCTTGGGGTCTTGCTATTTAAAGAGATACACGTTTCGTTTGGTAATCAACATGACCCTTTGCGTACTTCTCTGCTAGCAGTTGCATTAACTTGTATGGTTGCTGCAATTGTTTCTAGTGATCTATATGCGATGGGTAATGTTAAGGTATTTCCTCTTTGGATTAGCATTATGTTGTTGGTCAGATATAGTTATGATTCAAATGCTGCTAAGAAGTAATGTTATGCTGAGTAACAGAATATTGGGTAAGTTAACTGATGATATCAGACCATAGAGTCCATAATACAGCGTTAGTTCGCTGGATTGTATTGGCAATAATCTATCTGGGGTTTGCGCTCAGGATAGTTGTAGCTGCGTACAGCAGTTCTGACGCAATGGGACCGGCACTCAGGGGAGATTTGTTGCATCATCAAGTTGCGCACAATTTAACGTTAGGGCACGGACTTGTTTTGGAAATTGGGGTTCCATACACATTTAATCCACCCGGATATGCGTTTTTCCTGTCTTGCTCATATATATTGTTTGGACAACATTGGTTGGCCGTAGCTTTTAGTCAGGCAGCTATAAGTATGCTGTCGGCAGGATTAGTTTATCTTACTGCAAAAAAATTGTTTAACAGAAAAGCTGGTATGTTTGCAGCTGCATTGTCATCATTTTATCCTTATACGGTCTATCACTCTAGTCGTGTAATGGATACCACGTTATTTACATTTATACTGCTTGTGGCGATTTGTTTTTTTGTCCATGTTTGGCAAAATGGTGATTGGAAGATATGGTTATTGTTGGGAATATTACTAGGTTTAGGATGTCTTGTTCGTACTACTATGTTAGCTGTTTTTATATCTATTGCTGTTTGGTTAATCATCGTACTAGGTTGGAAGCGAGGTGCTGTAGCTCTAACGATATGTTCTTTGGGTGTTATGTCAGTTGTTTTGCCATGGACATTTAGAAATTTTGTTGCCAAAGGTGAACTTATATTTATATCTTCTAAAGGCATGGCGAATACTTATATGGGCAACAATAAGTTGACTATGGAATATATTGACCAAGGCATAAGCTTGGACAAGCTCTGGCAAGATGAGCGTTTTAAGGTGCCTCCAAAAGGCTTAAGTTCTGTCGATGAAAGACAATGGTTTTTCTCTCAGGTAGTAGATTTTTTCAACAAAAATACCAATGATCATTACAGGTTATTGTCCAGAAAGTTAATATTTTTCTGGAGTCCAAATATCAATCCCAGTATTGAATATTCGGGCGGGTCTAATGTCTGGTTGGAAGAATCAGGAGCACTATTCGGGTTTTCGTTCACGTATATTCGAGATATTGCTTATACGGTGAGTTATGTCATTCTGGTTGTACTATCGGTCTTGGGATTTGCTAATTCAATAAGTGCGAGGCGTGAAGCTTGGCTAGTGCTACTCATATTGTTAGTGTACACGTTAGTTAACGTTCTTGTTTGGACCAGTACGCGATTGCGCATTCCATTGGATTCTTTGCTGTCAATATTTGCGGGTTTCGGTTTATTGCGTGCTTTATATTGGAGACGAGTAAGTGAATATTCTCTTCGTGACTCAATATGATTTAGCTAATCCGGATTCTGGCGGACCAGTATTTAAGGTACGTTACCTTAGTAATTATTTGGCTAATCTTGGTCATAACGTGAAAGTTGTGACTGTCGATAATGGAAAGGATAAGATCAACGACTTGAAGGAGTGGCGAGATGGTTTAGATAATCGTGTTAGTACCATTAGACTAAAAACGCTTTGGAGATATAGAGCTGTTACTCTTAATCCAAGCATTCTTTCTGTAGCACAACGTCAAGTTCCTCTGGCAGACATTATCCATATTTTTGGATTTTATGATTTATTGAGCCCATTTGTGGTAGGTTTTGCTAGAACACATAATATACCTTACATACTAGAACCAATAGGTATGTTTGCTCCAATTGTGCGAAGTTTGCTGAAAAAAAAGATTTACCATGGACTACTAGGGCGTAGACTGGTATCTGGAGCCGAATTAATTGTTGCTACTTCTGCACAAGAGAAAAAAGAACTGGTGAGTAGTGGGTTGGAATCCCAACGTATTGTGATTAGGCGCAACGGAATAGATTTATCCGAATTTTCTAATTTGCCGGAGCGTGGTCAAATGCGCAGTAGATTTGGGATTAAACCTGACGAACGCATATTACTTTATCTAAGCCGATTGTCTCCTAAGAAAAACCCTGAAATGCTAATACGGGCATTTGCAAACTTAGACTTGCCAAAAACTAAGCTTGTGTTGGCAGGCCCAAACGAATCGGGATATTTAGAAAAACTGCAGAGCATTAGGTCAGAATTAGGGCTCGAAAGCGATGTTGTTTTTGTTGGTCCGCTTTTTGGTAATGAAAAAATATCAGCATTAGTTGATGCTGATATTTTTGTGCTTCCTTCTACTAATGAGAACTTTGGGAATGTTATAGCAGAATCGGTTGCTGCCGGCACACCTGTAGTCATAACTAATAAGTGTGGCATTGCTCCCTACATAAAGGATAGGGTGGGTTTGGTTGTATCAACTGAACAGCACGAATTGCAGCAAGCAATTATTACGTTGTTATCTGATGCTTCTCTTTATAAAAAGTTTGAACTTGCTTGTAGCGATGTTGCTAAAGAATTTTCATGGGATCAACCAGCGGCTAGTATGGAAAAATTATATAAGAAAGTACTGACAAGCAATCTAGTATAGTTAATATGAGCAACAAACAGCAAAATTCATATGCGGTATTAATCTTAACTTGTGCGGCAATTTCAATATTGTTTGGAGACAATAAAAAAATCTAGAAGAATTACTGTAATGTCTTTTTTTGAACATAGTAGTGTAGATTCATCTATAAAACGTTTGATAACATCTATACATTGGCCTCTGTTTGTTTTGATTGGGATTGGGATAATCGGACATAGTATGTTTTTGTCGGCTCCATTTGTTAATTTGGAGTATATTTATCAGCAAAGTGCTGAACTAGTTACTAGTGGTCAGGGATTTAAGAGATCTTTGTTGCATCTCTTTGAGGGGTTCAACAATCCATTAGGAAACACTCTTGTCATAGCAGGTGTACAAGGCATCATAGGTGGCTCGGAATTGTCATCTCGATTACCATCTCTGGTATCATGGCTGATTTGTGTTTCGATGGTTTATTTAATAGGTTGTAGGTGGTGGTCGTTGTCTGTAGGTGCGTTGGCAGCAACAATTATTGGATTTAGTCCGTTATTTTGGGTTTATGGCGGAATTGCTTATCCAGATGTACCATTCACAGCACTTATAACTATTACCATGTTTCTTGCTGGTTTTGCCACCTACAGGAACAGCTTGAGATGGCATTTATTGGCCGCTTTACTTCTCGGATTATCCACTTTATTTAGATACAATGGGATTCTATTTTTTCCAGCTATCGCTATTTATGTTGCACTACAGATGTACACAACTCACAGCAGTAATGATATTAATAATTGGAAGAGTGATACTCTAAAAGTCTGGTTGGTTTACATAGTTGTTTGTGGAACTATTGTGATACCTTATTTACTTTGGACTCAACAGGTGTTGGGGATGGTGTTTAGACCAGGTTTTGTTCTCGTTGCGCCGACCGATATAATATTTCATGTGGCAGCCAGTGTGCCTAGGCTGGGTGGTTATTTGATTTGGTTGGGTGCATTTGTGTTGCCTTTCACCTTTTTGACGTTCGAACATATTAGAGTTCGAATAAAACGTCCCAGTTTGTTCATGGTTGCTGCTATATTGATACCCTTAAATGTAGCAATAATAGGTGCTGTGCATTATTTGGAAATTACATCAGGTGAACTTTTTGGGGAAATGGCGTTTGGTTGGTTAGAAAGATTGCTTCCCACTTTCATTATTGTGGTAATGAGATTTGTCTTTCTGACTGCTAGCGAAGTTGCAGTGGTTGGCTTAATTGTTTGGGGGAGACAAAAGGTATGGCCAAATGCATTCATGGTGCTGTGGTTGTTAGTACCGTTGTTGACCCATTCATTTTATAGAATGAGTCAGCGTTATGTTATGTTCTTCTTACCGCCCTTAGCTGTGTATATGGCTTGGCTTGTTGTAAAATCTGTAACATTAAGCAAGCATAGAACAACAGCTATTGCTTTGTGTATTGTTTATATGATAATCTATCCTAGCATAGGGCTATTCACTAGTGCTTATTACAGTGCTGAGGGACATGCATCTGCTGATATAGCGGAATATGTTAACGAGAACAAGATTAATATAGCTGCAAGCAGACATAATCCCGTCCTTACAAATTCGTTCTATCTGATTGACGAATCGCGCTTTCCTGAATCTGATTTATCAATTAACCACAGAGTTGCGGCATTGGGGCGATATGAGGATATAGAAAATGCTATTTATGTACGAGATGTCAGAGTGATCGGTCTATTGATTAAACGTTATGTGGTCTTGCCACTGTCTTAGGAGTTAAAAGCTTAATGTATATACTGGGTATAAATGCATATCATGGAGGCGCATCAGCATGTCTGATCAAAGATGGCGAGTTGATTGCGGCTGTCGAAGAAGAACGTTTTGAGAGAATCAAGTATTGGGCTGGATTTCCGGTGCACGCCATAAAATATTGTCTGAGCGAAGCTGGCATATCTGTGTATGATGTGGAACACATTGGTATATCTCGTGATCCAAACGCAAATATAGTTAGGAAAGCACAGTATGCAATACGGAGTGGTCCTTCACCTCAATTACTTCTTGACCGCTTAAGAAATCGACGTGTCGTTGGTAATATATCCACTGTATTATGTGAAAGTTTGAAGATTAATCGACGTGATCTCAAAGCTAGTTTTCACAATGTGGAACATCATCGCGCCCATATGGCAAGTACATTTTTTGTATCACCCTTTGAAAATGCAGCGGTGTTATCAGTTGATGGTATGGGCGATTTTACTAGTACAATGTGGGGTACTGGTAGTGGCAATCGGTTTGATGTTAGTGGTTCGATTCATTTCCCCCATTCAATTGGCATATTGTATACAGCAGTATCACAGTGGTTGGGCTTTAATAACTATGGTGATGAGGGTAAAGTAATGGGTCTAGCTCCTTTTGGAGAACCACATTATGTAGATAAATTGCGACGTATATTGCGAGTGCAGTCTGACAAAACATTTGAGGTTGACCAATCGTATTTGAGGTATAAAGCTGAAGGTGGCACAATGAGCTGGGCAGGTGGTAAACCCAAGATAGGAAGGTTGTACTCTGACAGATTTTTGAAGCTTTTCGGAGAAGCCCGTCTACCAAATCAAACTTTAACATCTTATCATATGGATATAGCTTCTTCACTGCAAGCTATTACTGAGGAAGCAGAATTTGCATTGCTTGAGAAGCTGTATAAAGAAACAGGATGTGGTAATTTGTGTATGTCAGGAGGAGTAGCTTTAAATAGTGTATTTAATGGCAAGGTTCTTCCTAATACTGATTTTAATGAAATATATATACAACCTGCTGCTAGTGATGCAGGTACTGCACTTGGCGTTTGTTACTACATATATCATCAGATCTTAGGTTTTCCTCGTACTTACAACATGTCTCATGCTTATACAGGTCCTCAATTCTCTAACGGAGATGTGGAATCTGCCTTAAATAGACATAGTTTGGAATATTCAACATTGGATCTTCCTGTATTAGTAAAAGATACTGCAAAGTTGATTGAAAAAGGTAATGTGATTGGATGGTTTCAAGGGCGGATGGAGTGGGGTCCTCGAGCACTAGGCAATCGTAGTATCATCGCAGATCCGCGTCACTCAAGTACACAGGACTTGCTTAACTCTCGCATAAAAAACCGCGAGAGTTTTAGACCTTTTGCTCCAGCTGTGCTTGAGGAACATGTAGGTGATTACTTTGATCAATCATATCCTGACCCATTTATGCTGAAAGTTTATGGGGTATTGCCAGATAAACGCGACATTATTCCAGCTGTTACTCATGTAGATGGGTCTGGTAGATTACAAACTGTGAAAAGAGATGTATCCTTACCCTACTATGAATTGATTAACGCGTTTTATGAGCGAACAGGTGTGCCCGTTGTTCTGAACACAAGCTTCAACGAAAATGAACCTATTGTATGTACACCTGAGGAAGCGATTGCTTGTTTTATGCGCACTAAGATGGATGTACTAGTGATTGGTAACTATATGGTGAAAAAATGAAACTCTTAATCACAGGAAGTTCTGGTTTTATAGGGTGTCATCTGGTTCGCGGCATTACAGAGCGTGGTCACTCGGTGTTGGGTGTCGATGTTGACATGCCTGTATCACGACCATCAGGTTTTACTTTTCAAAAATGTGACATATTGAATTCAGAGCAGTTGAAAGCAATTTTCCTGGAATTTGAACCGACTCACGTTGTACATCTTGCAGCACGAACCGATTTGGATGAGAAAGCAGATTTGATGATTGATTATGCTCCCAATGTCGGCGGTGTTGAGAATATAGTTGATGCGGTTCAATCTACTTCTAGTGTAGTACGTTGTATTTATACTTCCACTCAGTTGGTGTGTAGGCCAGGTTACGTACCTCAAAACAATCAGGATTGGCAGCCACATACAAAGTATGGCGAAAGCAAAGTGCTAGGCGAACAGATAGTTTATAAACATAATGGTGGTGGCAAATCTTGGTGTATTGTTCGTCCTACTACAGTTTGGGGACCTGGCATGAATAAACACTACCAAAATTTTATATCTTTAGTTGAGAAAGGTCGATACTTTCATGTGGGACGTAAAATGCTACTGAAATCATATGGGTATGTTGGCAACTTAGTACATCAGTACATGCAGTTGATAGAGGTTCCTGAAGCTAAGATTCAGGGAAAAATGCTTTATCTAGCTGACTATGATCCAATATCATTGCGGCGCTGGGTAGATATGCTTAGTAGCGAACTAGGGTCTGGGCCGATTATTACTATACCTGCAATGTTAGCTAGATTTGGGGCATATACAGGTGATATAGTTAACATGTTAGGTTATAAGGATTTTCCGTTTAATTCCTTTCGTCTAAACAATGTACTCACTGAGTATAAGGTTGACACGTCTGACACTGAGAGTATATGCGGTGCACTGCCTTACTCTATGGAGGAAGGAGTTCGCGAAACAGTTAACTGGTATAAACAAATCAATAATGGTTAGCATGTTGTATTTGGAATATGTTGCTTTTAATTAGAAGCAAACATTACTTATAATGAGTAAACTAAAAATATATAGTTATTATCATTACAATAGTTGAGGTCAAAAATGAACTTAAATGGAAAAAGGATATTGGTGACGGGTGGTGCGTCTTTTATAGGGTCACATCTTACTGACGCACTCGTTGATAAGGGCGCTAAAGTGCGTGTAGTTGATAATCTCAGTAGTGGTCGTTTGGCAAACATACAGTCCCACATAGAATCTGGGCAAGTTGATTTCGTGGAAGCTGATTTGACTGAGCCAGGTATTGCTCAGAAAGTGGTGGATGGGACGCAGGTAGTATTTCACCTGGCTGCTGATCATGGTGGGCGCGGATATGTTGATTTGCATCAAGCTGCCTGTACTACCAACTTGGCTCTTGACGGTATGCTATTTCGTGCCTGCCATGAAATAGGAGTTGAGAAAGTAGTTTATGCTTCTTCAGGATGTGTTTACCCAAACCATTTGCAGACTGATCCTGGCGAGATATTGTATTTACAGGAAGATATGGTAGGGCCACCATTTGATGCAGATAATATGTATGGTTGGGCTAAGTTAATGGGTGAAATGACCTTGCAGTCGTTTCATCAGGATTGGGGTCTTAAATCTGCTAGTTGTCGGTACTTTACAGTATATGGTGAAAGAGGTCATGAGAATCACGCTGTAATTGCTATGGTAGCTCGTGCATTTATTGCTCAAGATCCATACGTCGTTTGGGGGAATGGGGAACAGATTCGCAATTGGACCCACGTGGATGATATTGTCTCCGGGACAATATTAGCTGCAGAGAAGATTGATGATGGAACTGCGATTAACTTAGGTACTATGGAGCGTACACGTGTTATTGATGCGGTACAAGAGGTTTTATCTTATACCGGACATGATGCTAAAATTGAACTGCATCCTGAAATGCCGACAGGTCCTATGAACCGTGTTGCAGATAATGCATTAGCTAGTCGGTTGCTAGAGTGGTCCCCTCAAGTAAATTTCGTTGATGGTCTTCATCGTACTATAGAATGGTATTTCTCTACAAAAGATCGTGACAAAGTCCGAGATGTCTTAGAGGAAAGACTGACCGAGCGCTAATTTATGACGAATATTTTGATGTTAACGTTGGTGTATGGTCCTGATACTGTGTCAACGGCTAACATGATGACTGATATTGCTCATGGATTGCAAGATAATGGTCATAAAGTTACTGTTCTTACATCTGTTCCTCATTACAATCCGTCAAAAGAGGTGCTTGACAATCCGGTAATGAGAGCAAGTTGGAGAAAGCCCTTTACTGATTCAATAGAGAACGGAGTACGAGTGTTACGAGTTTTCATGCCCCCAAAACGCCACAAAATTTGGGCTCGCGCATTTGACTATATTATCTTCCAAGCTTTGACGACTATCTTAGCTTTATCAAAAGTGGATCGTCCAGATGTTGTTTTTGTGACATCTCCTCCAATAACGCTTGGGATCAGTGGAGTCCTGATATCTTGGCTTAGAGGTGGACTATTTGTATACGATGTACGTGAATTGTGGCCTGATGTTCCCGTGCGAATGGGTCTTTTCCGAAATCCATTATTAATAAAGTTGGTATATTGGCTTGAGGATTTTGTATACAAAAAAACAGTGGGTATTTCAACTATTGCTCGTAGTTTTAATAATACTCTTATTGACCGTGGTGTTCCTAGCAAGAAATTATACTTTACTCCAAATTTTGTTGATGTGGATTTCATTGTGCCGTCTGAGAGCGAGAGCGAATTTTCGTCTGTTCATGGACTCAACAACAAATTTGTGGTTCTTTATGCTGGTAATGTTGGCTTAACACAGGGGCTAGAAATCCTAATTGAGGTTGCAAATGCATTTACTGATAATGATCACATTCAATTTGTAGTGGTAGGAGATGGAGCAGCTCGCAATGACCTAGAGATCTCATTGACTAATTCTAAATTGAATAATTTTCGTATGCTTCCATTTCAGCCTGTAAGAATAGTAAACTCGATGTATGCTGCATCGGATGTGTGTATTGTTCCATTGCGTAGCGGATTCTCTTATGATACTGTACCGTCCAAAATTTACACTGCTATGGCGGCTGGTAGACCGGTGTTAGCTTCTGCTGAGACCGATTCAGAGACAGCTATGCTGATAAATGAATCTTCTGCGGGAGTATGTGTCACCCCAGAGTCTGCTGGAGCCTTGATTAGGGCAATTACATTGCTTTATGAGAATCCTACACAGGTCGTTGATATGGGTGATAATGGTAGAAAATGGATTGAGAAATATTATTCTCGTTCTGTCGTGATAAATGCGTACGACGAAATGGTACGAAAAATTTCAGCATAGTAAGATATAAAAGCATACTTCCAGTTAGCTCTTAGATCAACAATTGATGTCAACAAATAATAATAAAGGAAAGACTAGAATGGTACTAGCAGTATTCCTAATTCTATTCGGTCTCTTAGCGCCACTCTTAGTATTTGAGGGATTACTTAGGGTAATTGGTCCTGCCTGGCTTGACTTACGTATGAGAGAGATTGCTCTGAATGATAATGTTTATTTGGATACTGATGAAGACTGGCCGGTAGAATGTAGTGAATTAGACTGTTATATGTTTGCTCCGAATAGTGAATTCCAAGTTGTCACGCAAGAATATAGTCATGGTGTTATTATCGATCAAAATGGTAATAGGTCGAATCGTAATTTGGACAATGATCATAGTACAGTAGTGCCGATCCTTGGTGATTCTTTCACGTTTGGTCTAGGTGTTGAAGACAACGAAACGTTTGTTAGTTTGATTGACAAGTTGTCGTCGATTCGATATATGAATCTTGGTATTCCAGGTAATTCTCTAACCCAGCATATTGATATCGTAGAAAGGCGGCATATTTCATTGGGAAGTCCTTCTAATTACGTGTTCGTATTCTTTCTCGGCAATGATTTTCAGAATATACTGGAGAGTCATATTATATCTTCAGAGAAAGATATCGTGGATATGGGAGAGGATTCTGATATAAACTATTATCCGACTATCACCAATAAGTTCAATATTCTTTCATCACTTAACGAATATGTAATACAGGATGCTTTTCTAGGTAAATTGTATGTGGTTCAATGGGTGCGACACAAGTTGTTGATGATTGTTAATCAGTCCAGTGCTGATTTGATGGATCCGATTTTTTTAGTTATGAGAAAGGACAAACATTATCTTACAGATGCTAAGCAGGTTTTAGACCATGAGCTCAACCGTCTTAATCAGCTTGCAAGCAAACTAAAGTTTGAGTATGGATTTGTGATTATTCCAGATCGTCATCAGGTTAATCGCGACCTGCTTCTCGCCCGATCTCAATATTATGGTATTCGAGAAGAACAAATTGAGGTTGATCTACCTAATTCGGTATTGGCTGCTACTCTTGAATCTAACGATGTGCCTTATGTTGACATAACTCCTTGTATGGCTGATCAAGAAAATATTGTGTCTTTGTATTACTTGCGTGACAATCATCTTACCGTCAACGGACATCGTGTGGCAGCTAGATGTATGAAAAATGCACTTGAGGAAATAGTGCGCCAGTAAGTTTGATGATTTTCTACTAATATAATGTTTCACAACTTTTTGATTGCAATCATACTGGCGCTTGCTATGTTTGTTAGTTACTGGGGAGTCGGTAGAATGTGTATATGGGCTACCAATCATGGGATTCTGGATATTCCCGGTGAGCGAAGTTCGCATATGGTAGCTACTCCTATTGGAGGTGGAGCTATTATAGTTTTAGTAACAATTGTAGGCTTCTCTATTACAGGATTGTTGATACCGCACTGGGTTATGCCAAACATACAATATTATTTGATAGCATCTGTGGTTATAGCGTTGATTGGGTGGTTAGATGACTTATATTCATTGGCAGCAATCTGGAGGTTTGGCGTTCAATCAATCATGGCATTAGTAGTTATGCTGTCAGTAGGTGTTTACGACAATATTGGTATTCCTGGAGGTGAATATATTAGTTTGGGATGGATAGGGTACCCACTGACTTTTTTATGGATTGTTGGATTGGTTAATGCCTACAATTTTATGGATGGAATTGATGGTAATGCTGGTGGTATTGGTGCTGTGGCTGGAATTATTTGGGCTATTATTGCTTTCTATTTTAACCAACCGTATCTACTCACATTAAGTTTGTTGATTTCTGTAAGTTGCACTGGATTTTTGGGTCATAATTGGCAACCTGCAAAAATATTTATGGGAGATAGTGGAAGTACGTTTTTGGGATTCACTTTTGCAGTTTTACCGTTACTTATGTTGAAGGTTACTGGCAACATGAATATACCTGTGGCTGCGACATTAGTTGTTGCTCCTTGGATATGGGACGCCACATATACTTTTCTAAGAAGGTTGTGGCGTAGAGAACCTGCTTTTACTGCTCATAGGACATACTTATATCAGCGTTTGTCTAGTTCTGGATATCCTCACCGAGTTGGCGCACTTTTATATATTGTTCTTAGTATACTAACTGGATTTTGTGCTTTTTTATATCTTGTGGTCACACAGTGGTGGGGTTTGTTCTTGTTAGTGTTGGTTTTGTTTTTATTAATTACTCAGTTAATGATAGTGCTTGTGTCTGAATTGCGGCAGACAACATGATTTTAAGAGAGAATTTAGATAGAATTATTAAAGGGAAGACAGTGCTAGTTACCGGTGCGAGTGGTACTGTTGGTTCCGAGATTGTTCGTCAGTTGTCCAGATGGTTTCCTAAGCAGATAGTTTGCTTAGGACGTCAGCGAGAAAAATTGGATCACTTAATTGTGACACAGAGGACATTTGACAACGCCGTTGATCTTGTTGTGGAAGTGTGTGATGTGTGTGACCAAAGACGAATCAATCAGGTGTTTGTAAAATATGTGCCAGATATTGTTTTTCATATGGCTGCAGAAAAAGATATAAGAAGTACGAATGCTGATCCAGCCTATGCAGTTATGGTAAATGTTAAGGGTACGCTAAATGTAATTGAGAGTGCCTGTAAGATTGGATCTGAGAAGCTAGTATTTAGCTCTTCTATAAAAGCTGGCCAACCGACTAGTGTTATGGGGGCCACTAAACGCATTGGTGAGATGATCGTGGGATCAGCTGCTGTGAATTTGGGAAAATCATACTATACAGTAAGGCTAAGTAATGTTTTGGAGAGTGTTGGTGGTGTACATGCTTTATTTTGCAGACAGATAGAAAATGGCGGTCCACTAACAATAACTCATCCCGAAGCTGAGCGTGTCTTTGTCGGTTCCAAAGTAACTGCGCGCCTACTGTTAGAGACATTAGGTTATGGAACTCCTGGGAGTATATTGGCATTTGCTGTAGGAGATAAAACTAGAATGATAGATTTGGCCAAGCGACTGATCAGGGATTATGGCTTAACTGAAAAAGATGATATTGAAATTGCTTATATCGGTTTACGTGATGGAGAAAGGTTGGTGGAAGAAACTATCACTGCAGGAAAGCAATGGAAGACTACTCCACATGGTGAAATACTTATATCTAATCAACAAGGGAATCCACACAGTATGCCTAGTTTTCAAATTATGGTGGATGAGTTATTGGAAATTGCTAATAGTCAGGAAACAAATGAGTTGTTACATAAGATCAGTATTATTGTGCCTGACTACGCTGGCTGCGACTGATTGATATTAACAATGTGGTACAGACGACTCATCTTCTTTTGCTTATAAAACATCTAATAATATGCCAAAAGTTATCGACGTAAATATTTTAGCTATTTGTTTTGTGAGTGCCTTCTTGTTGATATGGCCTGCTACTTGGTTGTTTAGGCAATTAGCACCTCGGATAGGACTTATAGATGTTCCCAACGTGCGCAGTTCACATATTGGATCTATTCCTGTTGCCGGCGGTGCGATATTTGTGGTTTTAAGTCCTTTGGTTGCCTTAGTAGTAGGTCAACAAATGGACATTGTGTTGGGACGTGGAGATTGGGCTTTACTTATTGCCGGTTGGTTTATCGCTGCTGTTAGCTTTATTGATGATTATCGTCCTATTCCAGCAAGAGTTCGATTGGTTGCCCAAATTTGGGCGGCTTTGGGTCTCATAATATATGGGCGATATCTACGGTATTTTGGTGCGGGAGGTTTTGGAGTTATAGATGTAGGTTGGTTCGGTATACTAATAACTTTTGTGTGGATATTGGGTATGTCCAATGCATTTAATTTTATGGATGGTATGGACGGATTAGTTGCTGGACAGAGTCTGATAGCTGCATTAAGTGTTGCATGGCTAAGTATGAATGTGGGTCTTGATTGGATAGCGCTACTTTCTGCTGCGTTAGGAGGGGGATTATTAGGTTTCCTGCTTCACAATCTTCCACCTGCGCGTGTGTTTATGGGAGATGTTGGTAGTATTTGGTTAGGTTTTATATTTGCTGGTATGGCAGTTATAGGTGCTCCTCGCAGTGGCGAACGCTTATCACTTGGTTTTTGGGTTTTGCTGCTTGGGATTTTCTTGCTTGATTCGGGATTGACATTGGGGCGCAGGATATTACAGGGAGAACCGGTGCTAGAGGCTCATAGGACACATTATTATCAACGTCTGCTTCGGGTTGGCTGGGGGCATCGGCGCGTTACAACTTTGTATCTTGTAATGGCAGCAGTGTTGGCGTTGGTGGCAGTTATACATTTTGACTTTTGGAGATTACCTTTTAGCGCTCTTGTGATAGTAGGACTTATGTCTTTTGCAGGTACATATGCACTAGTACATTATGTGGAGAGCTATAAAATAGAATTAGAATTTGAGCGTGGAAGTCCACTTGGTAAAGTTGCAGCAGGAGGACTGCTGAAACCATTTCGTAATCTATTACTCCATTCTGGAAGAATACTATTGTCAGATGGATTTGTTGTGCTTATTGCGTATTCGATTGCCTTCGGTTTGCGATTTGCGCAATGGGACAGCAGTTATCATCAATTTTTTGTAGGCATTCGAGATGGAATTATTGCTATAGTTTTTGTTCATCTGACACTGAACTTGGTTGTGGGGGTCTATATTGAGAAGATGTATCGTCTAGATGGCAGCTCGGTAATGAAATTGTTTTTCTCATCAGCAGTATCTGGTATGACTTTGATATTAGGTGAGATATTGCTCGGACCTGTACATGCCATTCCAATTTCTGTACTACTTTTCGGAGCGACTTTTTCATTTATAGGTTTTGCGGGGATACGGTATGTTAGGTTTAGGTAGTCTACCATAGAGGTGTAGCTAGATTGTGCGCGTGATAATCAGGTGATACATTGAAGAATATTAGAATTCACTATATAGCTCTAGGTTTGTTAGTTAGTTTTGTGTCTCTATGTGGGTTACGTGCTGGAGCTACTCCCATAACAGATAATAAGGGTGGTTTCCCAGATGAGCTGTTTCATTTTGCTCGCTCATTACAAAGCACAAAGGTAATGGCAGAAACTATGAGTATATCGATCCCTGATTTGGATGCAAATAGCTTAATGAAGTTTAGTACTCGAGTAGATAGTATTTGCGAATTAGGTTTTGAGGATAGATCCTCATGCCCTGAGTTTTTTGAGTCAAGAGACCACATTACATTTCCAATTAGCAGCGGAAAAATCAGAGGGCGTGGAGTCTATTTTATACATGGTCTGATTCAGTTGTTGCTACCAGAAATCACTGTTCAATCTAGACTAATGTTTGGAAGAGTCTTTGCAATTTGCATTGGTGTTGCACTGACATATGTAGTATATAGTTTGGCTCATTTATTGTTTAAAGATAATAGACTAGCAATTGCTTCAGCAGTTTTGGTGGGATTAATGCCGTCTGTTAGTAACATCATTAGTGCTGTTTCGACGGAAGGGCCAGCATTACTAGCGGTTGGTTTGGTTTTGTTGGCTGCAGCCAATATTGCTGTACGAGGATATGCTCTAACCAGGTTGTTCTGGCTTGGTTTTGGGATTGCGGCATGTTTGTTCACCAAAATGACAGCAATAGTGCCTTTGCCGATAGTGGTATTGTTGCTGCTGCGTAAAACTGGTATTCGATGGCGCTGGTTATTCCTGACTTCTTTGTTCGTATTTACAATAATTGTCATAGGGTATAGTACATATACTCCTGAAAAAGTTGGTGTGGCTCATTGGTATTTGGAAAGAGATCCTGGTTCAATTTCTGTTCATGGTACTCCAGCTCGGCTTGCCAATGGTAAATATACGAAGTCTATTGATGTCAATATGCCTGATATTTCTGATACTAAAGGATTAATATCTTTTGCTTCAATAGAGTGTTATTTTGGTGGAATTAGAGGTCCTGATTGTGCATCTTTGCAAGATAGCATCCAACCTGAAGCTATCTTGCAATATTTACCTGTAAATATTGCAAGCAATCTTGCAGGTAAGATAGTAACTGTTGGGGCTTGGGTTTATGCGCCTGGTGCAGGGGATTTTAGATCACCCGATATATTGTTAACTTATGACAATTCGGGACGAGACATTTTGGAAGGGGAAATTTCTACTTCGATACATGGATGGCAGTTCATCTCTCATGAAGCTAAAATACCAGAAGGTGTTACACAGATAGCGTTAAGATTGTACGCTCGAGAACACATAGTCTTCTTTTGGGACAACGTAGTATTGGCAGAAGGATCATTTGCTGGCTCTGGTGAGCCACCTGTATTTGACGATGGTACTGCATCTGGTGGTCAATGGAATGGATTCGGTTTCACCAATCTAATAAAGAACGGATCAGCTGAAAAGTCTTGGATGGGTGTACCACAAGAAGCATTTTATTTAATGAGCAAATATGGATCTGGCACTTGGGCCAATAGACTAAATGGACAATTGTTTTCTTTCTATGATTTCGAACGTACTAGTGTAGGTTATATCGATGGATTAAGAGCCATGTTTGTTACTTTCTGGGGTTCCTTTGCTGGTGGTGATTGGCCTGGTTTGGCGCGCTGGCACTATGTGGTGGCTATTGGATTTCTAATGGTTTCTGTAGTGGGGTGGGTGCGCTATGCATGGCTACAGTCAGTGGTGAAGCCAGTTATGTTGTCAGATATTACATTACTATTGTTATTAATTACTGCACTATATATTGGGGTTGGCCTACTTCGTATGGAAGTGTCTGCCGAGTGGTCTTCTCCATTATATTATGCTACTGCACGTTTTCTGTTACCTGCCATCATACCGGTAGTTTTACTTGGTGTAGGAGGTATTGATCTTCTAAAAAGTAAAAGAATTAGCAGGTATATAATTGCTGTACTTGTAGCGTGTGTATTTATGGCAAACACATGGATGTTGCTCCGAGTGGAGTTGCCTTACTTTAATTGTACTTCGGAGATTCGATGGACCTGTACAGATCTTTGATTATGAAAAACTAATGTGCGGCATATTTGGCGTTATTGGTAAAGCTGATTTGGAGTTGGCTCATCGTGTAGCGCGAGGAATGTACCATCGTGGTCCCGATGATAGTGGAACCTGGATCGATACTACACATACACCTGTTACTTTAGTTAACACTCGACTTGCAATCATTGATCTGTCTGAGGCGGGACATATGCCTATGTTGAGCCACAATCGTGAAGTTGCGATCACTTACAATGGTGAGGTATACAATTTTCCTGAGATCCGCTCTGATCTGGAAAAACTGGGCTATACATTTTTGTCGAACAGTGATACTGAAGTAATCTTGACTGCTTACCAACATTGGGGAGATGCTTGTGTAGAACGTTTTCGTGGCATGTTTGCTTTTCTTATTTGGGATGTTAAAAAGCAAAAATTGTTTGCAGCACGTGATCGTTTAGGTATAAAACCTCTCTATTGGTCCATGGTTGGAGATGATTTGATATTGGGTTCAGAGCTAAAAACAATTTTAGCGAGTGGTTTGATAGCACCTACTATGAACTACCAAGCTTTGCATCATTATTTGACCTTTTATGCTGTTCCTCCTCCACTTACCATGATAGAGAATGTACATTCTCTATTGCCAGGATATTGTTTAACTTGGGAGAAGGGCGCGGTCTCTGTTAAACAGTATTGGGATTTACCTGTAATGACATCATCTGATAGCCAATATACTAAATTAGATGAGGTTGAGACTAAGCTGGAATTACGCAGACTATTAGAGGAATCAATCAAGCTAAGGATGGTGTCTGATGTACCTGTAGGAGCATTTTTGTCTGGTGGAGTGGATTCTTCAGCAGTTGTTGCGTTGATGGCTCGTCTGACTGGTGACCGCCTGAAGACTTTTTCAGTGGGTTATGACATTGCGGGAAAGAGTATGGATGAGAGATATTACGCTGAATTAGTAGCTAAACGGTATGACACGGAGCATAACGAAATTGTCATCTCTGGTACAGAGGTAGCTGCACAACTATCCAATTTTGTTTGTGCTATGGATCAACCTACTGGTGATGGTTTGAACACTTACTTAGTTTCTCGAGCCACATCTAATCATGTAAAAGTAGCATTATCTGGATTAGGTGGTGATGAGCTATTTGCAGGATATAGACAGTACAGATATTTGATGAATGCCGAAAGTATTAGTAGAACATGGAATCGTGCTCCTAAGGTAGCTAAGTCACTAGGGCGCACGTTTTTTGCTGGTCTGTCAAAATTGTCTGGTCGTCCTGCACTAGCTGAGGTTCCAGAGTGGTTAGAGTCTAGCTTCTTAAATCGTTATTTGCGTACCAGGACACTTTTTAATGAGGAAAGTAAAACTGCTTTGTACAGATCAGGCATGTTAGAAAGACAGTCCGTCATTGTTCCGAGTATTGATTTGCTTGATAATTATCTAAATTGCGATGAGCATGATTACATTATGAAGGTAACTCGATTGGAACTGAAATCATATATGTCTCATATGCTGCTGCGTGATACTGATGCTACAAGCATGTCTCATTCTCTAGAAGTACGGGTACCGTTAATTGATCACAAATTGGTGGAGTTTGCTGCTAATATTCCATCTTCCATGAAGCTTGGTAATTCGTATGTGGGGAAATTAGCTGGACCGACAAAAGTTGTATTAACCGATACGTTAGAAGACGTATTGCCCAAACAGATTTTGAATCGTAAAAAGCAGGGTTTTTTTATGCCGGTTGGTTCCTGGATGCTCAATGATTTGGAGCCTATAGTATCAGAGGCTTTGTCTTCAGATACGGTAAGCAGACGGGGCATTTTCGATTCGGGTGCTGTAAGTAGGTTGCGTAGCGATTTTGAGAATGGTACAGAGTCATACATGAAAGTATGGGCTCTACTTATGCTTGAGTTGTGGCAAAGGGAATTTATAGATTGATATTTGTCACGTGTAACAGTGATTACACACTATATAATGGAGAGTGAAATGAATGGTTGATATACTCCAAACTAACCCTTATGCTAATTATTGTGCTCACAAGTCTGAAATAGATGTTGCCATAACTCGTGTACTTGATAGCGGTAGATATATCATGGGGGAAGAAGTATCATTATTTGAAAAGGAGTTTGCCGAGTATGTAGGTGTTAATTATGCTGCTGGTGTTGCTTCTGGCACAGATGCACTTGAGTTAGCATTGAGGGCCTGCGGTGTTGGTCCTGATACAATTGTATTTACAGTTAGCCATACGGCTGTAGCTACGGTTGCTGCTATTGAGCGTACAGGTGCTGAAGCTGTTTTGGTCGACATTGATCCAGACACTTACAATATGGACGTCAATTGCCTAGAGACTGCAGTATTAAGCTCTTACAATGGACGTGCTACTGCTATAGTCCCTGTACATATTTATGGTCATCCTGCAGAAATGGAATCGATACGGAAAATTGCTGATAAAAATGATTTGTTTGTAATAGAAGATTGCGCTCAATCACATGGCGCATCGAAGGATGGGAGTAGAGTAGGTACTATGGGTCATATGGGTGCCTTTAGTTTCTATCCAACCAAAAACCTTGGTGCTTTAGGTGATGCAGGTGCTGTCATTACTGATGATATAGACCTGATAGATAAAGTTCGTAGATTACGAGAATATGGTTGGACAGAAAGATATGTAAGTGATATCCCAGGTATAAATAGTCGGATGGACCCATTGCAAGCTGCAATTCTCAGGGTCAAATTAGCTAGTCTTGATGCGGAAAATGAACGTCGAAGATTACATGCTCAAAGATATTGTAAAATGTTGCATAATTCGCCTGTTAAAATTCCATATGTGCAAAAAGATGTTCAACATGTTTATCATCAATATGTAATACAAACAGCAAAACGTGACGAGTTACGAAAACATTTGTTGGGTCTTGGAATAGGAACTGGCATACATTATCCAGTTCCCGTACATAAGCAGCCTGCTTATCAAGGGCGTGTTGGTTCGTCTGGCAAATTAACTAATACCGAGAAAGTTGCTGACAGAATTTTGAGTTTACCAATGTATCCCGAATTGTTGTCTACTGAGGTAGATATCGTGTCAGACAATGTTCTAGATTGTGAATGCTTGTAGGATTGAAGGTATAACATACTTTTTTTGTAAGGGTTTGTTTTAGGCAAGTAAGACCGCTTGATCAATAAATTAACCCAAGCATTACGTTATAATTCTGAATAGGAGGAAAATCAATTTTATGAACGGACCTATGTCGTCCATAGATAATCATACGTGTAGGCTTTGCGATCAATCAACAGTACGCCCATTTTTAGATCTGGGAAGTATGCCTATTGCCAATGCTTTTCTATCATCTGAGCAGTTATCACAGCCAGAATACACTTTTAATTTGGCAACCGGTTTTTGCGAATCTTGTTTTATGGTGCAATTAATTGACACTGTAGACCCAAACATGTTATTTCATGACAATTATGCATACTTTTCATCAATATCGCATGTAATGGACCAACATTTTGCTGAATTAGCCAACATCATATCAAACGAGATTTTCTACGATGAAAACTTGTCAGTTATAGAAATAGGCTCTAATGACGGTATTTTACTTGAAAAAATATCTGGCTATTCATCCAATACTATTGGTATAGAACCTTCGTCTAACGTGGCTGCGGTTGCAAAAAGTAAAGGCTTACAAGTCATATCTGAGTTTTTCAACTCTGATCTTGCTAGTCAATTGGTTTCCGACTATAACCTTGCTCAATTGGTTGTAGGAGCAAACGTTTTATGCCATATACCAGATTTGAACGAATTGGCACGCGCATTAAATGCTGTACTAGATGATGAAGGTGTGTTTATTTTCGAGGATCCTTACTTGCTAGACATTATGTCGAAGCTTGCATATGATCAGATTTATGATGAAC
>DDZT01000085.1 GCA_002346435.1 Anaerolineales bacterium UBA3001 | reverse complement strand
AGGAATTTTGATTGATGAATGACACGTTAGAGATTGGTTGCATGCAATATGTCAAATAATATTTAAGGCTAATCCTACTGCGTACAGAGCTAATAGTATACCTATCACCTTATTTATTAGGCTTGTTTTAGTCTGCAGGAAATTAAGTGCTGATGTTTTAGATAGGATTGTGGCTACAGTGATGTACCATAATCCATCTATCAATGTTCCTAGTAAACCCATGTAAAAGTACTGTATTAATGCGTGCCCTGACTTAATTAATGGGGCATATACGGCAATCATCCAGGCTAATATCTTGGGATTGAATAGTGCTATTACAAATCCTTGAGAGAAGCTTTTAGATAATGAGTGACGATCGACTTTGCTGTCACTATTAGCATAGGTTTCAATGTTAGAAGTGGTCAAAAAGGTGTAGCTGATCCACAAAAGTATAATTGTGCCCGAAATACTAAGAAAGGTTTCTATAGAGTTTTGGAACTCGATTAGTATTGACAAACTAACTGCTGTTATGAAAGCATACATACCAAAACCGAGTCCATGTCCTATACCAGTGAATATGCCATTAGCTCGGCTACCAGATATAGTGTTCCGGATTACTAGAACTAAGGATGGTCCAGGAGACATTGCTCCAAGTGTTAGAGCTAGAGACAATGCTAGCCATTGTGTGACGTTCATAGTCATTGTGTTGCTATTGTTTAGCGTATGTTATATATTTGGACTCAAGCAAAATATTTGGGTGCAAATAGTTCAATTTATGTCGTAGTGTGTAAATTTATCAACTGAAGAAGGATGTGTACCCAAAAAGTCCTGCAGTTCCACCAGTGTGTACAAATAGCACATTTTCATTGTGATTGAACATTCCCTTTCTAATTAGGTCTATCAGTCCTGCCATGGCTTTACCGGAGTAGACGGGATCAAGTAGAATCCCCTCCTTTTGTGCTAAGAGTTCAATAGCTTCAATAGTCGCTTCTGTAGGGATCCCATATCCCTCACCAACATAGTTGCTATCTACTACAACATCACTTCTGCTGACAAGACCTGGGCAATCGACTAATTCTGATGTAGAAGCAGCGAGCCGAAATACGTTTTCTTCCTGTATGTTTTTTGCTGAACGAACACTTATTCCTAACAGTGGTATATTGCTGTGTGTACCTTTTAATCCGGTGACCATTCCAGCTTGAGTACCTGTGCTTCCTGTTGCATGTACTATGTGGGTAAATGGTACACCTAGGTCGTTTGCCTGGGTCACTATTTCTGTAGCTGCGTTTACATAACCTAACGCACCTACTGGATTGGATCCTCCTCCAGGTATGGTATAGGGCTTGTGACCTTCACTACGTAGTCGGTTAGCGGCAGTTTCCATTGCTTCATCCATGTCAGTGTCAGCAGGATGTTCTTCTATCGTGGTCCCATGTAGTTGATCCAGCAATACATTGCCATTTTGTCTGTAATTTATATCATCTATACCTGTTCGGTTCTCTAACAATAGGTGGCTTTTAATTCCCATGCGAGCTGCAAAAGCTACAGTTTGTCGAGCATGGTTTGATTGGGTTGCTCCTACAGTAAGGACAATGTCAGCATTTTGATCTTGTGCTTCAGCCATAAGAAACTCGAGTTTACGAGTTTTGTTGCCACCAGTAGACATACCAGTACAGTCATCACGTTTGATCCAGATGTTCGGACCCTTAAGGTGACTAGTCAGGTTTTTTAGCAATTCGATTGGTGTAGGTAGGTGACCGTAACGTAGTCTAGGAAATCTTGCTATATTCATGGTTGTTTAATCAGCAATTGTTATTATCTAAATGTTAGAATACTAATATTATATTACAAACAATAGTCTTATATGTATGCCGCAATATGATAATTTAAATTTTTCATTAATTTTGAATGGATTATGATGATTCATTGAGAAAACAAGCCTTCTGTGAGATATTTCAAACCGGTATCACAAGCAATGGCTATTACTGTTTTCTCTGGGCCCAATTCCTTCGCAAGTTTGATTGCTCCAGCTATGTTCATTCCTGACGAGGTTCCAACTAAAATCCCCTCTTCTCTGGCTAATCTGAGTGCGGTTTGCCGTGCTTCATTCTCGTCAATCGTTCTCGCTTCGTCATAGTATTTGTTGTCGAGAAGTTCTGGGACGAAGCCGAGTCCTACACCTTCGATATTGTGTCCACCCGGTATTCCCTTCGTGAGAATAGGTGAAGTTGATGGCTCGAGAGCGATAACGAGTGTGTCTTGGCCTGCTATCTGTAGTGCTCGAGATACTCCCATCAGTGATCCAGCTGTTCCGATGGCATCGCAGAAGCCATCGATTGGCTTATCGATTTGTTCGATTATCTCATTTCCCATTTTCTCGAATCCATGAAGGATATCGGGATTGTTTAGTTGATTGGTAAAGAATGTGTCTGAGTCACTAGCTATTTCTGATGCACGCTGAATCATTTGAGTGATGAGCTCTGGAGTTATTTTGCCGTCTTGGCTTTTTATGACTTCTAGATTGGCTCCAAGAGCGCGCATAGTGTCGAGCTTCTCGTGCCCGAATGCATCTGAAGATACAACGTGAAACTTGTATCCCTTAACTGCACAGACGAATGCAAGTGCGGAGCCAGTACTACCGCCAGTATATTCTACGACCGTCATCCCTGGACGAAGTTGGCTTCTTTTCTCTGCATGCTCTATCATAGCAAGAGCCATCCTGTCTTTCTTTGATCCGGTGGGATTATATGATTCAAGCTTTACGTATATGTTTGCGCAGTTGGCCGGGACAATTTTTTGAAGTTTAATGATTGGGGTGTTACCTATAGCTTCGAGAGCTGAGTTGTACTTATTATATATTGTCTTCATAGACGAACTCTATATTTAGGGAAGTGCGTATACTCATTTAGTGCCCCCACGGGGGTTCGAACCCCGGTCTTGGCCTTGAGAGGGCCATGTCCTAGTCCACTAGACGATGGGGGCAGACTTAGTACATGGGCGAGATTGTACCATAGCTGTTTAGTTGTTCAGGAGTATTTGTTTTGCAAGTCTTTAATTTGTTGATTGTTAAGAGTTGGTTGATGGGGTTGTTTCCGGAGATAGGCGTTGAGACGTTTTGCTTTTAGAACGGGTATTGGAGTTTCTTTGATATTTACGAACTCAATTTTAGGGTTTGTGAATACTATAATTGGATTGACGTCAGGGGCATCTTGACCCAATTGTTTGTTTAGGAATTTTGCTAATCTTTGCGCTTCCGCTTGAGCTTCGATGATAGGTTGGCCTAAAGATTCTTGCCCAAATATTTTTCTGTACATGCTTACCCCACGGTGTCGGAAGCGTCTGCGGTTGTTATTCCACTCAACTACTCCTCCTTGGAACTTCGGTGTGACTGCGTATATCCCGGAAGGAGTAAATATAGCGTGTTGTGCAGGTAAGTGATATTGGTAAAGATGATATCGGTCATCGAGCCCTTTCATTGAATTACGTAATACGAGGTCTGGTCGAGGCTCACGTACATATCTGTTAGCGAGGAACATGCCTATATTGGACAGCATGAATCCCGCAATAAGAGTATAGAATGGTAAGGAGTACCATTCAGGTCTGAGGAATGATGCTGCTAGTCCAGAAAGTAATACTAGTATCCCGGCCGTTGACAAAACTTTGGATACCCTTGCATATCTCTTTATTAGTTTTTCATTTGTAAATATTTGCATCTGACCCTATCTGTTCCATGTAACCAATTGATTTGAATTGATGTATGTGGACATTATACATGTTATACAGGCTGCAGACTTAGGAAGTGGAATGATGAAATCAAAACATCCTGTATCTATGAGTAGCTTTTTGTCTGTTCCTCTAATGCTGACTCTAATTCGGATAGTAGTTCATGTTGTACGGCTTTACCGGCAACTTTTATTGCGCTTCGGATAGCACGACTATTGGAACGCCCATGTCCGACGACAACAATTCCATTAAGTCCTAATAGTGGAGCTCCTCCATGTTCATTTGGATCCAAAGTGCGTGCTGTGTTTTGAATTGATTTGCGTACTAGGATGCCTCCCAGCGTTGAAATGATGTTAGATTTAATGGCGTCTTTTACTAGCATTGTAACCATTTTTGCAACAGATTCGGTGATTTTTAGTGATATATTCCCAGTAAATCCATCTGTTATTACTACATCTGCTTGTCCGGCAAACATTTCCTTGCCTTCAACATTGCCTATAAAGTTGATGTTTCGATCATGTTTTATAAGCGCGTGGGCTTCTTTGGTGAGTGTATTTCCTTTGTTTTCCTCTTCGCCATTAGATAACAGCCCTACTTTTGGTTGCGATATTCCTAGCACTTTATTAGCGTAGAGGTTTCCCATGATCGCAAACTGGTGCAGGAAATCTGCCTTGCAATCACTGTTTGCTCCAACATCTAACAAAATAAAATACCCATCTGGAACAGGAATAAGAACAGCTATTGCTGGTCTGCGGGTATGAGGTATGCGCCTTAAGGTTATCAAGCCATTGGCGAGTATGGCACCAGTGTTACCAGCTGAGACAAAAGCATCGGCCTGCCCATTTTTTAGTAATCGCATGCCTGCTGCAATCGAATTTTGCGTTTTAGCACGAGACGAGAATGCCGGAGACTCATCGGATGCTATTTTTTCTGGTGCATGAATAATACTGATTTGAGAGTTAGACGTTTTGTCGATTTTTTGCAAAGCTGGTTCTAGTAGTGCTTCATCACCTGTTATTAGTATCTCGTATCCAAATTCTGAAGCGGCATCTATGGCGCCATGCAATTCTGGGAATGGATAGTTGTCACTCCCCATTCCATCTAAGGCGATACGTAGTGTTCTGTCTTTCATTTAGTGCACCTAACTTGAGAATATAGCATGTTCTATGTGTTGTAAACACCAGTTGTATAATTTCGATGCGCGTAAATATATAACGTTGACACTAAATAGTGCAATGCTATAATCGCCTCAGTTAGCGCTCGTGGCGGAATTGGCAGACGCGTCAGGTTGAGGGCCTGGTGACCGTTGAGGTCGTGTGAGTTCAAATCTCACCGAGCGCATATGCTTGTTTTATATAGAAGTA
>DDZT01000077.1 GCA_002346435.1 Anaerolineales bacterium UBA3001 | reverse complement strand
CATATTATCTGTATTCATAACGCCGTGAATAAAACCAACTCGCTGCCATTTAGCAATCAAGTCAGCCTGTCTTGCTATTACGGAGCCAAGCATTTCTACAACATACTCCTGAGACTCTTTACTCTCCGGATAATGCCTATCAACAACATGGTCGACTAGACAGGCTAAAGATTCAAAGTCTCCATGCGCTGCAAAATATTGGTGGGTGCCAATACGAATATGACTACTGGCAACACGGGTCAATATCGCACCAGGCATCTCTTTTTCTCGCTTGACCTTATCTCCTGTTAGTACTGCCCCAAGTGATCTTGTAGTTGGTATACCCAAATAATACATAGCTTCCGATACGATGTACTCCCGTAAAACTGGCCCGAGCGGCGACCGTCCATCACCACCGCGCGAGTATGGAGTAGGACCCGATCCCTTTAGTTGTATGTCAAACCTCAAATTAGCCGGATTAACGATCTCCCCAATCAGCATAGCCCGTCCATCCCCTAGTTGCGGAACATAATGACCAAACTGATGCCCCGCATACACAGAGGCGATTGGTTCCGCTCCATCTGGCATCAGACAACCAGCCATCATCCCAATACCTTCGTCACTAACAAGCCACTCCGCATCGATACCCAACTCATCAGCTAACTTAGAATTGACCCTAATCAACTCTGGTCTACTAACGGCGTTCGATTTAACTCGAGCGTAGAATTTACCGGGCATCCTCGAATAACTATTATCGAATTTTATAGGTGTCATTATCTTCGCTCATTTCTAACAAACAACCAAGTTCCAATCACTAGAAATACACCAAACATCCCGCAAATAATTGCCAAATTATCTACTGGGCCAGTAAGCACAACCGACGCATATTCCGATTTGCCTGCGTAATAGATTCCCCTAGTCAAATCGACTGCATATCGCATAGGCGACAATCGTGAAAGTACATCCAAGACTACAGGCAAATCTCCTATAGGGGTAAACACACCCGACAAAAATATCTGTGGAAGCATTATAAACGGGAATATTTGATTTGCTATCCTTTGGCTTTTTAAGTTTGACAAAACCAGTACGCCAAACGAACCGCCGAAAACACATACTATGACACTAACCGTAACCAACCCCAATATAACTGGGAGTTCCAAAGGAATGCCGATAACAACGCCAAATCCAAGAATACCAATCCCTTGTATCAGAGAGACAAGGGACTCACCAATTATCTTGCCAATAACGATAGAATAACGCGATATCGGCGACACAAATACCTCTTGGATAAAGTCATTTTGCCTATCCTCGATAAGTGAAATAATTCCTAGCGCACTTGACTGAAAAAGTGTCTGCGCAAGAACTCCTATAAACACAAAATGCATAAAATCATAATCGATCATGTTTCCAAACCCTGACTGAAAACTACCCCCCAGGATACCAATAAAGATGACAGGGAATATAAGTGATGTCACCAGTCGAACCGGGTCTCTAACGAGCTTCATTAAGTCTCTATATGCAAGCGCAACGACAGCACTCAGCTCCATGAGTCTTCTCCAATTATCTTCAAGTAGGCATCTTCTAATGTCGCACCCTGAGTTTCTATAATGCTCAAGGGAGTCTCAATGCTCCGTAAGATTTCATGAACTTGATTCGTGTTAATTTGAATCTTGATTCTTCTATCAATCTCATAGCTTAGTCCAAGTCCATCCAATTCCTCAATTAGAGATGTTCTGTCGTTGCAGTCAACGATAAGGTAAGCACCAGCCAAATCTGCCTTTACTTCATCTGGAGTACCCAGACTAACAATTCTACCCCGGTCAATAATACATATTTTGTCCGCATCATCAACCTCTTCTAGATAATGGGTAGTAAGAAATACGGTCACACCATTCCTTTTTTGGGCATCGGCAAGATACTCCCAAAGATTCCGCCTACTTTCCGGATCTAGCCCAGTACTAGGCTCGTCCAAAAAAAGCACCTTAGGAGAATGTATCAAGCCACGTATAATCTCTAACTTCCGCTTCATGCCCCCGGAAAAAGTCTTTATCGGTTGGTGGATCTCTGCCTCTATTCCAAGAACAGATGCTAGCTCACCGACTTTGTCTTTATATGTAACCGGCATTGTACCGAATGTAGGCCTAAACCCATACATCCCGTACAATATGGCATGCAATCGAATATTCTCCTCGGCCGTTAGATTCTCATCCAGACTTCTATTCTGAAATATTATTCCAGAGTTTCTGCGCACTCCCGTAGGGTCAGTGTCAACGTCACACCCACATACTCTCACCGTTCCACTAGTCGCAATCAATGTAGTAGTCAACACAGATATAGTAGTTGTCTTTCCGGCACCGTTTGGTCCTAGCAACGCAAAAAACTCTCCCTGATGAACATCGAACGAGATAGAATCCACTGCATTGCTATCCGCCTGCGGATATCGCTTTGTCAGGCCTTTTACTTCAATTACTGGGTTCATAATGCTTTATACCTAAGTCCGGTTAAATATAGACCGTACATCCCAGAACTCATCACCTTTCCGACCAGAGCCATGCTGCCCCACGCACACCACCCGAATCGCCGTGCGCAGCTTTCTTCAATTTAGTAAAACAATCATCAGAAAACACATAGTCCATCCATTGATCAGGGACGCTTTCATACAAGTAATCGATATTAGACAATCCTCCCCCCAACACAATTACTTCGGGGTCCAAAACATTGATAATCGACGCAAGACCTCTCGCCAAACGGTTTACATAGCCTTCAATTACAGTGCGTGCTTTTGAATCGCCCGAATCAAATAGCTCAACAATTTGTACTGGTTCAATAATATGATCCGTTAAGCGTTGGTAGCTAGCTTTCAGTCCTGGTCCTGATAAATATGTCTCTATACAACCATTCAGACCACAGTAACAATCGGGGCCAGGTGTCTCAGTTGCTTTTGGCCACGGAAGTGGGTTATG
>DDZT01000128.1 GCA_002346435.1 Anaerolineales bacterium UBA3001 | reverse complement strand
CTCAGGAGGTGGGCCTTCATCATGATGCTCTCCCCCACCATCTTCAGGCATTTGGTAGAGGAAAATACCATCCAATTGTTTCCTAAACATTGTTAACTCCTTTCATTCCACAGGAATGATGAATATATTATTGTTGTTATTGCAGCTAAAAATATTAGTTTCTAAGTAATTTTTGTAGAAGAAGACTTGTTGTCTAGGCAACTCCCGTCGCTTGCGATGACCTTATCACCTTGTCCTCTGTGTAGCTTAAGTCGGCAGATATCTAATTTTATGTGGGCCTATCTGATGCACCGCAAATGATCGTAAGTAGTTTGGCCTTAACCGACTTATGTTAGTGTAAATTACAATTTATGCTGTGTCAAGTTAAGTGCTATATAGGGTGGATTTAAGTAACTATATACGCTTGTTAGGTAGTGTATAGACCGAGATCTGCTTGGATAAGCTGCTCAGATTTAGACTGGCCGATTGCATCTTCCATGTACTGAAGGTTTTGTGGGTTAATATCGAATTGTTGTCGATGAGCTCAGTGTCTTTTGGAATATAGTCTGGCTGAGATAGGTTTTGACTTGTGTGGAAGTATGTACCATCTTTTTTCTTGCCCATTCTGTGTACATATTTCCAAGGACAATTACGCAAGTTCTTGGATTTTACAAAGCTCCCTTGGATTAGGTTTAGTAAATAAAAGTTTGTGTTGTACTTGGTTAGTATTTCTATAATTGAGGATAATATCGTGAAGGTGTCGTATTTTGAGTTGTCACTATCGCTCATCCCGTACTGATCCCAGTACTTGTAACATTTGAGTTTATAGTTGTAATATTTCGACCGAATGAATTTGTTATGTACGTGCTTTCTTTTACTTCGTATACCGCAAGCATTGTCAAAATCATATATTTTCACGAGTGAGGTTTTTGTAGGTACAGCAATAATCTGACTAGTATTTATGCGAAAGTATGTCGCTTGTTGTTTGCTCGAGCTTATTAGAATGTTTCCTACATGGAGGTCATTGTGTCTTATGCCGATGCGGTATAGACACTCTGCAGTGTAAATGATTTGAAACAAGGCGCTGTTTAATTCTTGGTCACTACGTTCAGTTTGAAGCCATTGTCGAAGGGTAGGTGCTGCACAATACTCCAATCCTAGTATTGTTAGTTTGCTAATGTCTCTAATCTGTATGTTATGGTGTTTTTGGTCTCGCTCTTCTTTGTCTACAACTTGCTGTAGTAATTTATCCAACTCTTCACGACATTTTGTAAGAGCGTTTCGGAATTCAGCAAAAGATTCTGAGAAAGTTCCAAAATACTTTAGAATATTTGGGGTATGCCGCTGAGTCATCAAAGGATCTAATAGATATTTGTATATATTTTTCTCTAACGGAAGGCTGTTGTCATATAGTCTTCCCTCTTTCGTGTTGTCGAAGAATACTTTTAATACAATCCGTTTGTGATTGTTTTTCCTGCCTTCAATAAATGTAGCAAGACTTTTATTTTTCTCTCCGCTGCCTTCAAGCGGGAAAAAATCGTAATCTTTCTTAATTAGTTGCTTTATTGAAGTGATATTAGCCATATAAATTATAATTTTAGTGTAACTCTAATAAAACACCCCGCTTGTATAAGGGCGGGGTATTTTTGAATGAAACTTTGATTTATCAGTTTGAACTACTGTTCATCATCATCGTTACCATCAAGTGGAGGTGGCATCTCTCTGCCCTCAGGTCTATCTAATACATCGCTGGTGGATATAAGTGAATAAAACCGACGATGTTCAATATACATAACAGTATATAGTGTGTCAAGTAGGTTGGCGCGAAGGCAGCCACATTACGTGTTTTACTTGCATATTCTGGATTGGTTAGTTACAATAAATGAAAGCATAGTTTGTGCTTTCCACGCAAAAAAAAAAAGAGGTAGTAAGCTATGATTACTATATTAGGCAACACTCCGTTAGATATTTTTCTTGGCACTTTAATTGGATGGGGTTTAGGGGCTCTAGTCACTTATTGGCTAACTGCCTACATATTGCTTTGGGTTTTCCGTAGAACAGAGACGGATGTAGACGATGTAATACTCGGCGTATCTAGAAGACCGGCAGTTATACTGGTGATTTTTTATGGCTTACGGAATGCTTTTAGTGCTTTGGAAAGTGGTTTTCCAGGCAGTGCGTTGATTGACCGTGTTCTCTGGGCAATTATTGCAATAACTATTACTCATTGGGCTGCACGATTGTTTGTAGATGTACTAGTCTATTATGTAAAACAATTAGCTGAACAAACTGAAGCAATATGGGATGATGTGTTAGTCCCAGTCCTTGAGCGAATAGGAGCGCCTCTAATCTATTTGGTAGGCCTGTTTGCTGCTTTGCAAGCATTTGGTCTTGACTTAACTGGTCTATGGGTGGCAATTGGCGGAGGTGCATTTGTTCTGGCGTTTGCACTTCAGGGCATTTTAAGCGATTTTTTCGCTGGGCTTATTTTACTGGTTGATACGCCTTTTCGCACCGGAGATGTGATAGTTCTGCCCGATACTGTGACCAAGGGAACTAATATTACGGCGGTAGTTCGTAATATAGGTATTCGTGTGACACATCTTTTCAATGTACAGAATTATACGGATATGTTTATTCCAAATGGTGCTCTAGGTAGAGCAACATTTTTTAATGCTAATCGTCCTACTACAAATCTTGCAGCAACAGTTGGTTTCGCAGCTAAACGGCAAGGCACTAATCCAAATAAGGTGATGGCTATTTTACAAGAAGCTGTACTTGCTCACCCAGATATTGTTGGTAATCCTGCACCTAAACTTACTGCACTACCTTCTGTTAAAGGACTAAAGAAAAAAGATCCGATTACAGGGGCTCCGTCAAAAAAGCGAGCTGCCTATAATCGCTTGCGTGCAGAAGTGCACGTAAATAATAGGTTGGATGAAATCCGCAAACAATTACATCTGCTCGTGACTAAAGTCAAGAAGTTGGAGTTGGGTGGATTGGACAAGGAAGAAGTGTCTGATATTAGCAATGATTTCGATGCAATCTTAGTGTTGGTGGGCTTGCGATCAGAGGAGATATCGGGGCGAGGATGGAAGAGAATTCAACTTCTGGAGGATGCAGATGCTGACAAAACTTCCCTGATTATATTACTTCGGTCATGGATTGAGATTTGGATGACTGATCCTAATCTATATCCAGAGGATCGTGATATTCTAAATTCTGAATGGGATCAGAAAATTAGATTTTTCTCTAATCGATTATCGAATCTATATGATGTTTTACATGATCCTAGTGGGCAAGAGACTCGCGTGGATGATCACATACAGGACCTTATTAGATGGCTTGATGACAGCTTCAAGCGCACTCAAGTGATGTGGCAAGAGCCTCAGGTGTGGTTGACTTCTTTCAATAGTACTTTTATAGGTTTTAACATTCGTTATTACGTTGATAATATACGCTTGGAGCATTGGCGTAGACCTTGGAGAGTAGAAAGTGAACTTACAAAAGATGTACTACGTAGGTTTAAGATTGAAGGAGTCAAATTACCAAAGGCCATGTATCGATCTGGCGACGAGAAGACACAACCAGGTGTGTTTATCACATAATGTTGTTGGTTGTAAAACTAATCAAAACACAATATATGCTATAGGGTTGTTTGCAATCATTCCATCAAGATGTTGAATTGTAACCTTCTGGTACGCCGAACAATTCTGTGATGGGAGCTTCGTTCTCTCCGGTCATTATCATAATCAGATAATCGCCCGTTGACAATGTTATAGTGTTTGATGGGTTTTTCATAAGCTTGCGTGTACCGTCCTGACGAAATTTGCTGATACCTATCAAGATAATATTGTGTTCATCTTTTAGTGTTTGAAACACTTTGTTATATTCATGATTTACATATGGATTATTGTCTGTTACTAGATACTGTTGGATATCGTAATCACTGTCAGCTACTGCCGAACTAAGAAGATCGACTGAATAACGGGCGACATCTGGTTCAAAAATGTAGCTCGCAACTATTTTTGCGGCTATACCATCTTTAGAAAGTGTGAATGTTACACCAGCTGCGTGGAAAGTATCCTCTAGGTCAGAGTTGTTTAGTATAACTACATGCTCAACAGTACCATACTGTTTTTTTAAGTTAAGTGAATAAACCAACTTTTGAGTATCATCTTCAAAGTTTAGAAAAACTGTTGACGCCTGACTGATATTAGCTTTTTCCAATACTGCATAGTTGGAATAATCAGTGACCAATACAAACACATCAGTTTCATTATATCGGTCTTTAATCGGATCGACGTGATCTTTACTATCAGTCACGATAGCTACTTGTTTTTCTGCGCCTATCAGTTCATCGACTACTGACTGAGCAAACAAATCCCACCCTATTACTACAATATGGTCCTTGTAATTTGATCCTAATAATCCCATTTTTCGTGTCTCCCTAATGTTAACGAAAACTTCAGTTATACGACTAATCAACAAACCTAATACTCCTAAGCTTCCAAGTACAAAAACGTAGCCAATATTACGCCCTATTGGTGTTACTGGGTAAATATCACCATAACCGACCGTAGTAAGGGTAACAATCGAGTACCACAGAGAGTCTTGGAAACTATTAATGTTTGAGACTTGAGAGCTTCTTTCTACTGATGTCAAAACCATTAGCAGTATCAAATAAAATGCTATGCTTATCAATATAAAAAATGTTCTGCGACTTATATTTAGTCCTAATATACTCATGTGTTTTTCTTTAGTATAAGTATTGTTCAGTTGCGGATTAACGAACTTTGAAGATTATAGCATTGGTCCTATTGCAAAAAAACCTTGCTAAGTTTATCCTTGCTCATCGGCTTTGTGTAAACAATCTACTTAGGCTGTATTAGACTTGTGGTAGATGAATAATGGTTTGCACGTTAATGTTAGTACGGTAATATAAATGCATGAAATAGGTAGTCGTGACCAACTATTAAACTATATTCGGGAGTTTGTTGCTTTAAAGGTATCTGAACGTCCCGAATTGTTGGCTGCATTCTTGGTAGGTTCTGTAGCAAGGGCCGATCCGTTGTGGTCTAACACTACTGATTTTGATGTTATATTTGTCGATCCAGACCCTCCATTTGATATCGAACCTTGTTTGTTGTGGAACGATTCTCTCTTAATTGATGTGATGCATTTTCGACCTGAGGACTACGAAAATAGGGCGATGATTAAAAAAGATGCAATGCGTGGTCAGTCACTGTATGATGCTGTGCCATTGCACGACACTAAAAACATTTTCGCATTATTACAGGCGTATGTTCGGGGACAATTTGATACTGCAGAGAATGTTGTTGCTCGTGCGGCGGATGCTATGCGTCGTGCGTATTTGCATTACGATGAAATCTCAGAGATGCGGAATGTTCCTGTAGCTATACCTGTAGACCCAAATGATATCAAGCACTTACATGATGTTCTCGATTGGGCTGCGACTGCGGTACTTGTGCTAGCATATAAGCCTCGTTATGGTAGGCGGCAAGTTCTTTGTTTTGGCGAGACTCTATCTCAAATGGGGCATCTAAATATATTAGAATTAGCAGAGCAAAGTATGGGTTTCAGTGCAGTTAGTGACGAAGGGATCGATGGCATGAGAGAACAGTGGTTAAAAATATTCAGAGCAGCTGGAAAGTTTCATAAAGGTCATTGGGATGACGACAAGTGTGCACATCCCTTGAAGGAGCGGTATTATATGGATGGTTTCGATAAACTTGCTGCTGTTGGTCATGCTCGTTCGTCTTTGTTTCTTATGGAATATACCGCAGCAGCTGCTTTTAATCATATTCTTAGTCATGCGCCTGCGGAAGCAGCTGCACCTTATGTTAAACAATATACTAGATGGATGGAAATGTCAGGTAAAGGCAGTGCAAGGCACTTCTCTAACTGTCTTGTACAATTGTCAGAACTATTGCATCGAGTAGAGTGTCTTATACATGAGTTTGCTAAGGATAATGGTATGGTGTATGAACTTAAAATGGACAGGTAAATTATTTTATGCATGTTGAAGTTAGTTGTTCTGCTGAAGGTTTTAACAAATTGAAGAATTCTTGGAAAGTTCTCGTTGAACAGAGTGTCGTTTCAACACCGTTTCAGACTGTGGAATTTCAAAATGAGTGGTGGAATAATTTTGGTAATGGTGAATTACGGTTGATATGTGTGTATGATGTAGACAATCTAGTGGGTTTAGCTAGTATGTATATTGACCAAAAGAATGTACTGCGTTGGGTTGGTGGTGAGGATATTGCTGATTATCACGATGTGATTGCAAGTGAAGACAACGCAGAAGCTGTTAGAAAATTGGTTTTTGATTGGCTATCTGGATCGCAAGCAGATGACTGGCATAGTGCTGATTTGGTGAACATACCACAATGGAGCGGTAGTGTATCCCATTGGAGAGAATTGGCTCTATCCCAAGATTGGAAAGTTGATTCAAGAATAGAAACAGTCTGCCCACAACTAGAACTTCCTGACAGCTTTGAAACATATCTTGGTGTTCTAGGAGGTAAACAGCGCCGTGAGATTCGAAGAAAGTTGCGGCGGGCTGATGCTGAAGGAGCTAGTGCTGTGTTTATTGCAGATCCTAGTGACCACTATCTTGAAATACAAGAGTTCATCAGACTTATGGAATCAAGCGGTAGGGATAAAGCTGACTTTCTTAATTCCGGTATGAGAGAAGCCTTTGTTAATATACTGAAAGCAATGCAAGATTGTGGTCTTCTTCGATTATGTTTTCTAAGATTGGAGGATCACAACTTGGCATCTTATGCATATTTTAGTATGGGTAATACTCTCTATCTGTACAATTCAGGGTATGACATCGGTCAGTATGCTGCATTGTCTCCCGGATGGGTGTTGTTAGCTAAGTTGTTCGACCATGCAATCGAAAATGGACACAAGCGATTTGATTTTATGCGCGGTGATGAAGACTACAAATATAGATTTGGTGGTGAAGACGTCTCACTAATGCGTTTGCTAATAAACCGTTGATTATTATGGTTGTAACAAATGACTTGCCACTCTACGGCCTAACTCTATTGCAAAATTGGTGCCTCGGTCCCAAGGATATACTTGGCTCATACTAGCTAACCACAAACCTTTTATCGGTGTTTGCAGCTCTGGTATTTTGCTTGACAAATTGATAGATGGTACTGGCTGTGCATATGGACTACGGAACACCCAAGATTGATTTATCCAGCTCTCATTAAAATTTTGATTAAAACGAGTTAGCGCTGGTAAGTACTGGCGCGTTATCTCTTCGGATGTCATAAGAAAATTTTGATGATTAGTTTCTAGGTACTGACCACAATATATAATATGCTCACCACCAAAACAAGATGGTGGAACAAAATTGGTGTGTTCCACTAGCGCTAGAAATGGAAATCCTGCATTAGCCGGTAGGTTAAACCAATAATGGTTGGTTAACCGCTTTTTTAAAGCTAGCACTAAAACTATTGCCCCAATACTTTGTAGGTTGTTAATCTTAGAAGCATACTGTGTTGGAATACTTGGTGTGATTTGCAGCAATTGCTTTGGGGAGCATGTTGCTATACAGTGATCAAAGATAAGTTCTTCATCGTTTACCAGTAGCTGTAATTTGGAATCAGTTGTGGGGGCAATACTTCTTACTGTTTGGTTGAGTTGTATTTTGCCACCTTGTTGATTGACTTTGTCTGCAAGCAGATTGATGAACATTTGGAACCCGCCCTGGAACGTACCCAATTGTGCAGTACGGGCATGGATACGTGCCCACAACCAAGACATAGGTATGTCATCTGAATAGGACCCAAATTTTGCTTTGAGTAGTGGTTCCCACATAGTTCTGTATACGTCTGTGCCTGCCCAACGTTTCATCCAGTCGGCAGCGCTAATCTTCTCTAAACTATGCCAGTCTTTTGTAAATCGTAAGTAGAGCGTATTTATTCCAAAACGGAGTTTGTTGATTCCCCATCCTAAACCTGGAAACAGTAGTGCAGACATAGGTGAGTCTAGTGGATAAAAGGCGCCTTTATGGTACATCATTGTGTCTGGACGTTGAAAAAGTATTTGCTGAGCACAGTTGAGTTCATCAGCAAGTTTAAGAACATGTTGATCTGAAGCGAACCAATGATGATAGAAGCGTTCTAAGGTCCATTCCCATGAGTCGACCTTAAATCCAGATGCCAGACCACCGACTTCTCCAGCGCCATCAAAAAGAACCACTTTATGTCCTGTCTTCGTAAGGTCATAGGCTGCCGAAAGTCCGGCCATACCTGAACCTATAATTGCAATACGCATCTTTAGTAATATGTAAGAGGTGTTTAATTAGAAACAATAATCTAACCACAATAACTGTTAGATTATTGTTTCTTAAACTTTTATCTTAAATCGTATAGGGATTACCAACTAACATTCAGTTTATTTACCATAACCTAATTTGTGACTAAACCATTGCTGGACTGGGCAACATCTGGTGAAGCAATCGTTCTAATGCCATGGTGTGGCTACATACTTTCCGTACGGAAAAAAATTCACAGTCACAATATAGTGTTCCATGGTCACACGTGACTGTGTGGTCATTGTTATCTCCATCAAACTTTATAGTGAAATCGTCAAAGCTAAATCTTTCAGGCTCTTCGGCATATCTTTTAGACTTCTCGATTTTACCGATCATTCCATAATCCATGATCCCTCCTATGTGTTTGTGAATCAAAAACACACGTGGAAAAAGATTGGTCTTCCACGTGTGTTTTTATGATTTAGGTAACCGTAGACACATCTACTATTTGATAGATTGTCTTTCATTGTGCCACCATCTTTTGCATAATTTGTAGTATATATCTATCGACATAATTAGTCAATATATAGCTTAACTGAGTCAGTCAAAATCATCAGAAATAGCAATCCAACCTTGTTGTTTGTAATACAGATATGCTGCAATTTCACGTATTACATTTTGGCTTCGGTCTAGGTCAGTCTTGGTAGGATATAATGACCATGTTATCCTGCGAGCCGGATTTTCTGTATGAAATGCGGCAGATGGTACTCCATATAGGCCTTGCGTTTGGAAAGTATGCAGTGCTCGTTTCATATGGGTGTGTGAAGTTACTAATATAAATTGTTTTATTTCTAGATGAGTCATTATTTTAGCAATGTTTATAGCTTGCTCATAAGTGTTTTGAGAATCTGGTTCCATCAACAACAAGCTGTCTTTCACACCCAATTCCAACAACTCTTTTCGCATAATTTCACTTTCGGGAGTTGATAATGTGAGCGAATCACCGATCCCTCCTGAGAGAATAATGGGCACTTTAGGTAGTTTTTTATGCAAACGATAGGCTTCTAAGATGCGGTATACTGTGTGAGTTGATGCTATATTAATGGTATTTCTATTGTTACCTAATGTGTGTCCTCCACCACTTAGTACAACTATTGCATCGGCATCTATTGTTTCTATATTAGCAGTTAT
Organism: Anaerolineales bacterium UBA3001; assembly: GCA_002346435.1. Taxonomy (GTDB): domain Bacteria; phylum Chloroflexota; class Anaerolineae; order Anaerolineales; family UBA11657; genus UBA11657. The sequence goes on along the minus strand of DDZT01000128.1, from coordinate 38,777 downwards.
AGAGGTGAAATCTCGGTTCAATAATGATTCCAGATATGTGGCTCCAAAGTGTGTGCTCATAAGCCAATAAGCACACAAAGTAGACGTCAGCCAAATACGCTTCGCTGCATGTAATTTGGGGCCAGTATAAAGCAATATCACCCCAATTAGAATTAATATCAATAAAAAAGGTAGTGATCCGGGAAGCAGTAAGTCATACATTTCGATTGCACCAACAAAATATGCCAATGTTTTACTCTAATCATGTTGTTAACTAAGGTTTTGCATCTAGGTGACGCCAAAGGTACCAACTAGCAGCTGTTCGGAAAGGTCTCCAAGGTGCGGCGATTTGCAATACAGTTTTGTGTTCAGGTAGATGACTTAAGTTACACAACTTTTGTATTCCTTTTCTGATCCCTAAATCGCCGGTGGGGAGTATGTCTGGATAGTTAAGGGCAAACATTAGAAATATACTTGCTGTCCACGGTCCAATACCTTTGATTTTAGTTAGTATGTGTGTAATTTCATCAGCACTCATATAGTCGAATCTGCGCGGGCGTATATGACCATGAATATATTGGTCGGAAAGTTCATGTATAGTTGTTGCTTTCTGTATAGATAATCCCGCCGTTTGTAGTTTCTCTAAAGATAGTTGCCGTACTTTTTTTGGTGTTGGAAAGTGACTAGTTGGAAATAAATTAATAAACCTTTTGTAGATTACAGAAGCTACTTTTCCAGACAATTGCTGGTATATGATTGTATGTACCAATGATTTGAACGTGTTGCGTGTGCGATGAAAGTCTGGTGGGCCATGAATATCGATTAGGCTAATGAATCGATGGTCGACCTTCCTTAGATGACGGATGGCCTCTAGGGGATTCATATAGGTGTTGGGCATATGGTTTAATTGAGTTTACTATTTGGTCAACCAGGCTTTAGCGTGAGTTAATATGTTTTGGCAAACTAACAATAACGATAGTGATACATATGATATTTATCGATTATATCATCTTGGTATTGCATCACAATTGAATGGATCAGGGTGGTACAATTTGTTGAATGGGAACATTATGTCAAGCCATAGAGGTGGGTACAATTGATTATGCAGATGCGCGCGTTTTGCAATCCGCGCTAGCTGCAGAGCTAGCAGCTGGTAAACGTTCTGACTGTATACTCTTGTTGCAACATCCTCACACTTACACTTTGGGTAGTTCAGCAAACTATGAGGATTTACTTTACACTGATGATCAATTAATCCATTATGACATTGTAGTTTGTGAAAGTGACCGTGGTGGCGGCATTACTTATCATGGCCCGGGACAGTTGATTGGGTATCCTATATTGGATTTAGGAAGTATTCACGTGGATGATTCATATACATTTGCTTCAGACTATATAAGCTATATTCGTAAACTAGAGGTCATGTTAATTAACATACTAGGTTATTATGGTATCAAGTCCACACAGGTATCTGGGTTGACTGGAGTGTGGGTGGAATCCGGCGTTTCGTCAAAAGGACAACTTACTTCATGTAAGGCCAATGACCTGCCTCGTAAAATAGGGTCAATCGGTATTAGAGTGGACAAGAATGGTATTAGCCAACATGGGTTTGCTCTTAATATCGATATTCAGGATTCTTATTTTGAGGGTATTGTGCCATGTGGTCTCGAAGGTTATGGAACTATCTCTATGTCTGAGGTATTATCAGATGTACCAACGATACAAGATGTGCAAAGCACTGTGATTCGCGAATTTGGAAGGATATTTGATAAGGAAATGGTGTCGTCCGATAGATTGTCAGTTGACCCATGTATATATAGGAATTAATAATGACAACAGATTTGTTACATCTCGAACCGGCAACTAAAAAGATAGGAAGGCGCCCACCTTGGATAAAGGTTAGAGCACCTGGAGGTGAAAACTACCAAAGATTAATTGGTTTGATGCGTTCAAACCAATTGCATACAGTATGTGAAGAGGCTCAGTGCCCTAATATCGGGGAGTGTTGGGGTTCCGGAACGGCAACTTTTATGATGATGGGAAATGTATGTACTCGGTCTTGTGGCTTTTGTGATGTTATCACAGGTCGACCTAGGGCATTAGATTGGGATGAGCCGCGTCGTATTGCTTCAGCAGTTAAACAAATGAATCTGGAACATGCCGTTGTTACCAGCGTAAATAGAGACGAGCGTGATGATGGAGGCGCACCTTTATTTGCCATGGTTATACGGGAAATTCGTTTACAGCATCCTGGCTGTTCAGTAGAGGTTTTAATACCTGATTTTAAGGGTTCTATTTCAGCATTACAGACAGTTATGCAAGCTCGCCCAGAGATACTCAATCATAATGTGGAGACCGTACCGAGGTTATTTAAGAAAGTACAACCACAAGATAATTTTGAATGGGCAAAAATGGTACTATGTAATGCGCGCGGGATAGATGCAGATGTTCTTACTAAAAGCGGCATAATGGTAGGGTTGGGTGAGTCAATGGAGGAAATTAAACAAACTATTTCTGATATTAGAAGCTGGGGAGTAAACATTCTTACCGTGGGACAATATTTACAACCTTCTCGGAAACACTTGCCAATTGAACGTTACTACACAATGGATGAGTTTGATGAAATCAGGTCATACGCTGAAGAAGATTTAGGGTTTGATTGGGTGGAGTGCGCTCCTTTAGTCAGATCAAGTTATCATGCAGAGCGTCAGGTGCGCATGCTAAGCAAATTGTATAAGCAGTTGTATAAAAAAGAATCAGATTAGGTGTTTTGTCATTCAAACTCAATAGCAGATTGATCACCTATATTCAATGTACTGGATTGTCCCCTTACTTTAGTATAGCGACCAATCAATGATTGTGTAAGAACAGCGTCTTCAATTTGTGCACCCTGCTCAAGAATCGAATCTCTTATAATCGAAGATGTAATAGTGCAATCCGCACCTATTGTGGCATGGGGGCCAATTACTGAGTTGGTTATTTTTGCATCAACATGAATATTTACAGGTGGTACTATAACGAATCCGTCAGCCTGCACTTGCGTACTGTTATCATGTCCGTGCTCAAGAAGATGTTTGTTCGTTTCTAGCAGACTTTCTGGTTTACCACAATCTTTCCAGACGTCTACTTCTTTTGCTTGCATTTGCATGCCTTGATCTAATAATATCTGCATAGCATCTGCTAGATAGTACTCCCCCTTAGTTTGCTTATCATTATTTATTTGTTGCTCAATTGCACTCATGAGCATCTGGCTGTCTCTAAGATAATAAAACCCTACAACGGCTAAATTGTTATCCATTGACTCAGGCTTTTCAATTATTTGTGTGACATATCCATCAGAATCCCTAATAACTACACCAAAACGTCTTGGGTCCGTTACCTGTTTTACCCAGGCGATTGCTTCGTCTGTTGTAGTATTAATTTTGGTTAGGTCTGTTTCTACGATAGTGTCAGCGAAACCTATTAGCATGGGTCCAGTCACGAAATCTTTTGCTAGAAGAATAGCTGGAGATTGTCCATCAAGTTGTTGTTGCTCCAAAAATCGTGTGTTCGTATTGGGATATGTTGTGCTAATGTGTTCCTGTATTTGATTACCCATGTAACCGGTAATAAAAATAAACTCCTCTACTTCTATATCTTTGAACATATTAAGCACATGGCCAATGACAGGTGTTCCTGCAACGTTCATCAATGGCTTAGGCTTGCTAAATGTGTGAGGTCTTAATCTACTACCAAAACCAGCTAAAGGGATAATAATTTTCATGTTAATGCTCCAATCGGGGAATATGTTTATGCCAATCTGTAGCTTGCTGATATATGTGGGCAATGGTTAACAATTGTTGCTCGCCACATGTAGGACCAAGCAACTGTACTCCTATAGGGAGACCACTTTGGTCGAATCCGCAGGGTATCGATATTCCTGGTATTCCAGCCAGATTTCCTGACAATGTAAATATATCAGAGAGATACATTTGTAATGGATCTTCGATTTTTTCTCCTATTTTAAATGCTGTTGTAGGTGTGACTGGTCCCACAATTGTGTCCACTTTTGAAAAAGCTTGTACGAAGTCCTTTTGGACCAATCTGCGCACCTTCTGTGCGTTCAGATAATAATCTTCGTAATAACCTGCAGTGAGCGCATAAGTGCCTAACATGATACGTCGTTTGACCTCTTTACCAAAACCCTTGCTTCTAGTGTTAATATAAGTTTCCCACAAGTTCTTGCCAGTTTGCCGCTGTCCAAATCGTATGCCATCGTAGCGAGCTAAATTGGCAGATGCCTCAGCATTTGCTATTAGGTAGTATGCTTCTAGAGCATGTTTAGTATGTGGTAATTGCACAGGCACTATTTCTGCACCTAGATGTCTTAGTGTTTTAATTGTATCCTGCACTGATTTTTCTACCTCGGGTTGTAAGGAGCCCATGATATTTTTTTCCTCAACTCCTATACGAATTCCCATTAGATTGTCTGTTTTTGAAAGCATCTCTAGATAGTTTGGCGGTTTATTTTGGAGTGTGGTTGAATCCTTGAGGTCTGGACCTGAAATAACTTGTAGTAACAAAGCTGCGTCCTCAACAGTCCGAGTTAGTGTACCGATTTGATCAAGAGATGATCCAAATGCTATTAGACCATACCTAGATACACGTCCATAAGTGGGTTTGAGTCCCACGACCCCACACATTGCTGCTGGCTGTCTGACGCTGCCGCCTGTATCTGTCCCCAGTGCACCAAATATCATTCCGGCAGACACGGCAGCTGCGCTTCCTCCTGATGAACCTCCGGGAACACGATTGATATCCCACGGATTATGTGTTGGTCCAAATGCGGAGTTTTCGGTAGAGGAACCCATTGCGAACTCATCAGTGTTTGTTTTTCCTAAAAAGATTGCGCCAGCATCTCGCAAACGCTCACTAGCGGTGGAGTCGTAAGGTGGCACAAATTCCTCTAATATCTTTGAGCCGGCAGTAGCAACAATATCAGAAACACAGATAACATCTTTTATGGCCAAGGGAACACCATTTAATGGCGATGGTTTTTGATCCGATTTGCCATTTATCCATTCCTGCCAAGCAATGTCAGCATTGGTTGCTTGCTGCATAGCTAAGTCAGAGCTTATAGTTATAAATGCGTTTACTTGCGACTCAGATGAATTAATTTGACTAAGGCATACTTCAGTCAGCTCAACACTAGTGATATCGCCAGTACTAAGCAAATCAGATACCATGGCTAAGGACTGGAAAGCTAAGTCCATAGCACACATTCTCTGGTAGGTTTGTCGTAAGTCACTGTATCAATCTTCACCTAGCACAGGAGGTACGCTGAAGTACCCATTATTAACTTCAGCAGTGTTGCTGAGCAGTTTATCGAGAGAAAGAGATTGGTGTGCTACGTCTGGTCTCAATACTGTGTGCGAGACTAGCATATTATCAGTTGGACGGACATTAGAGACATCTACTTTATTGATCTGATACATGTAGTCCAATATCTCGGAGAGATCCTTGCTGAATGACTTTATCTCATTTTCTGTTAAATGCAGGCGTGCAAGTTGTGCTATACGTACTACTTCATTAGTGGATATTGTTGATGCCATAGGTTTTTATCCTTAATTATAGCTATAGGAAGTAGCCAGAATTGCAATTATTCTACCATCTATTTTGTTACAACATAATCGTCCAACATTAAGCTCTCTTGACAAAAGAATCTATTTCGTCAAGGGTCGGTAGACCATCTCTTGCACCGGCTTTTGTGCATGACAGAGATGCTGCCGCTGACCCGTATATACAAGCTTTTTTGACAGACCAACCTAGCGCAATATGGGTATACAAAAAGGTGGCATGATATGCATCTCCTGCTCCTATAGAGTCCACTATATTTATAGGAAATGCATTTATTTCGATGGTTTGTTTTTGCGTTGCTATTACTGATCCGGCGGAACCTTGAGTAATAAGCAAGGTCATTTCAGGGTGTTTGTGCAAAACTGCAGAGATTGCCGTAGATAAATCAGAATAATTTCCCCACATAATAAAATTTTCTTCGTCTGCAAATAGATAGTCTGATAAATTCATCATGTTATTGATGTTTCTGGCATGTTCAGGGATGTTTATGCGTTCAGGGGCCATTTGAAGATCATATGCTACTGGGATACCTAAATCTTTTGCTCGAGTAGATACGTCAATAGCGGTTTCTGCTGGGTCCATGTCAGTGAAGAATACCCTGGCAGATTTCAAAAGATCATCTGGAACCTCGGATGATTTAATCTGTAAATCTGCAGGTAAAGTTATTACTAGGCCGGCTCGTTTCAAATCAGAAGTTACCATTAATACAGTTAGTTGCGACAAAGTGTTGTCTCTTCTCAGGAGATATTCAACATTGACTCCTGCTACCCTTAATTGGTCAACCATTTTATCCCCGATACTATCACTACCAGTCGCAGCTAGTAAGGCTACTTGTCCTCCTAATTGAGCTACAGCATGAGACAGGTTTCCACTCATACCACCACCGGTCCACAATTGCTTGTCGGTGTGAATTCCATCACTAGCTCCTGGATATCTGTCAACCCAAGACAGTAATTCGAGAGTAGTAGATCCTAACGCAACTAAGTCAAACTCTTGTGATGATGACATAATTTATTATCTTTCTGACATTAACGGTCAAACCAGCCTTCTAGCATACTTGTGTAAATAATTTTTTGTAAAAAGTCCATTGGGCCTCGCTCTGGTGGTCTGTCAGGGTTACGATTCTTTGCTGTTGCAGTAAAGTATGCGAACAGTTGTAGAGGAACCCAGGCAACTAGAGGTCCAAACATTTCACTATGTTCAGGTACAGTGTAGTACTTAGCTTCCAAGTCTGACCACAATTCTTTATCTTGCGCAGTACCAATGACGATAATCTGGCCACGATTGCTTTTGACATGTTGACTTACTAACCTATCGCGTTCTCCGATATCTCCGGGTCGCGTTATTATGAATACTGGATCATCATCACTTAATGATAGAGCATGAAGATGAGCATATTCTTCCAGATTAGTAGATTCAGCACGGCTCTGACTAGTCTCTTTCATTTTAGCGGCTGCCAGTTGTGCTGTTGCCCAGTTGGGTCCAGATCCAATGAAAGTATATATAGGTGCCACAAGCAGGTTTTGAGCTAGCTCTTCCATTTGAGACTCTAGTTTGAGTGAATCTGCAATTGCATTGGGTATGTCAGAATAAAGTTCTTGCCTCAGCATGGCAATGTCTTGATTGGCACAAGTTTTTCGAGCTTCAGCCATGTGTAACGCTAGTGCATATAGATTTGCCAGTGCAGTGGTGGTCTGCTTAGTTGGAAACGAATCGGACCATCCGGCTTGAGTATGAATAACCTCATCAGTTTCATCAGTTATGGGACTTGGATTAAGATTAGTTAGCGAGAATCGTGGGGCCCCTTTTTGTGCTGCTAGGCGAGCTGCATCAATTACCTTAACAGTTTTGCCTGATGATGATATTAGAATCACTAATGTGCGTTCATTAATTAAATTGTGGCGATAACTGGTAAACTCTGCTGCTTCTATTGACTCAGATGGTAATTGTGCCCATTTTTCAAATGCGTATGTGGCTCCGATACCAAGCATGTACGGGTCTCCACACCCAACCATGATTACGCGATCAATTTTTTGTGAGTAACGCTCAGCGATCTCTTTGAGATTCTTGTCGGCATGCTTTAAACTTTCGGAAATCTTGTGCGGTTGCTCACGTATCTCTTTAATAAATTGGTATTCGTTGTTCATAAAATATTGTTCCTTAGTCTTATCAATTTCATTGTATTTGTGATTGTATGAGCGATGGGTTTTAGTGTTAGATTCACTATCTATATTGGGAATGAGTTTACAATGCCATCACGCAATGTGCAAAATGTTACGTACAGAATACTGACAAATTCACACTCAAGATATTTGTTGTGCTAGTTTGACTTCAGTCTTGTTTCTCCACTGTAAATCTTGATACAGTCCCCGGTGTGTAGTTGTAGGAGCAGAGCTCCGTTTATTTCTACACCTAAAGCTATACCTTCAATTGGTTTGTGTCCGGAACCAATAACTTCTATGTGTTGATTTTTCCAGAGCATACGCTTCTGCCACTCCTCTCTGATAGAGTTTTGGTCCAACTGATTGTATAGTAATCCAACATTGTGCACCAATTGTTGTAGGAGATTCACTCGATCAACTTTATGTCCTATTATATCTGCTAAACATGATGCATCGTAGTAAGGGTTCGTAAATTCCAGAGGTCCAGAGTTTACATTGACGCCTATACCCAATATTAGCCACTCAGGCAAATCTTCAGTGTAACTTGTTTCGACTAATATCCCAGCGATTTTCTTCTGTTTAATCCATATGTCATTAGGCCACTTAAGTTTGGGGGATGTATTGCATAGCTGTTCAATTGCGTATGCGGTTGCTAGACCACCCAGCATTGGCATTTGGCTAATCTCAGGGCTTGATAGTTTAGATCTAAGTATAAAGCTGACAGCTAGACTACTGCCTTTAGGCGTTGACCAATGGCGATTGAAACGACCCCGTCCCGCCGTTTGTTCGTCGGCTACTATTAGTGAACCTTCTGGAGCTCCGTTTGCTGCGAGGATTTTAGCCTCATTGTTTGTCGAGCCAATCGAATTGTAATAATACAGTGGATTACCGAATTTTTCCTTCACTAACGATTCGGAAATGGTTGTAGAAGAAAAATGATCTCTATCGTTCATAGCTATATTCTAAAGGTCTATTTCTGCACGTCAAATGGTACGAAACTGGTAGAATATTACAGAATGAAGACATTGTGGGCACCTTGGCGTATGGACTATCTTCGTGGCGATGTTGACTCAGTGACAGGATGTTTATTTTGTATAAACATTGAGAAGCCTCCATCTGAAGAAAATTTAATCATCTATAAAGGCGATCATACTATAGTCATGCTAAATAAGTATCCCTATAGTAGTGGTCATTTGTTGATTGCTCCTATAATGCATTTGTCATCTATAGATGAATTGTCAGAGGCTGCTGTTACAGAGTTAGCTGTTCTAAGTCAGGTTTGTGTGAAAACATTACGACGCGAATATAATCCTGAAGGGTTTAATATCGGTGTAAATATTGGAGCAGCAGCTGGTGCAGGAGTTCCAGATCATGTACATATGCATGTTTTACCTAGGTGGTCTGGCGACACCAATTTTATGACCAGTATTTCTGAGACACGAGTATTACCTGAGGAAATTGGCGTAACATACATAAAGCTCCATAAAACATTCGGACAGATTGTGGACGAATGACAAATAAGTAATATATAGACGAGAGATCATATTTGATATTGAGTCTCGAGCAACTTGATAAGTTCATCATTGTTTTTGCCTAAAGCTGCATTTTTAGCCAGATAATGTGCTGCATCAATTTCTTGGAAGGACTTGTTGGAGTTACATAGGTGCCAATTAACATCTAGTCTATCAATATATATTGCGATAGGTTTCCACACATCCAGATTTTTTACAGTATTACCTGATTTCGTTTTCCAATGTTGCATTCTCCAATTAGATATCCAGTTAATTGCTCCTTGATGCACATACTTTGATGTAGTGTAGATATCTAGTGGTTTGGAAATTGGTACTGCCTTTAGTGCTTGTGCTGCGGAGAAGAGCTGCATTCTATTTGCTGTAGTTGTTTTCTCTTGTCCTGAAAGTACTTTTACTTCTTGGTTTTGCATCAACAATACTGTCCACCCTCCTGGACCTGTAGACCCTATACAAGAAGCACCTGTAAATGCACGAATTGAATTAACCATGTTGTTTGGTTTAATTCTTGATATAGATTCTCGTGCTAATGTATCAACCTCTTCGTTGAGCGGGTTTCCCGAGTGGCCTTTCACCCACTTCCAAACTACTTCATGTGGTTTCATTGCACTGACTAGCTCTAGCCAAAGATCTTGATTTGCTACTGGTTTCTTCTTGCTTGTACGCCAGCCTCGTGCTTGCCAGATAGTCATCCATTTAGTAATTCCTTTTTGGATGTATTCTGAATCAGTGTATAGTTCCACCTCAGAGGATGACTTAAGGTAACGTAAAGCCTCTATAGTTGCTTGAAGTTCCATACGGTTGTTGGTGGTGTTTTCTGCATTACCATTAATTTCTTTTCTGTGTGCACCAAACAGGAGTATTGCCGCCCATCCTCCTGGTCCGGGATTGGGGTCGCAGGCTCCATCAGTATATATTGTTACTATTCTGTTTGTACTATTAGAAGCTGACATTAGTGTGTGTTGTTCAGTTTGTTCCTATATAAGTAGTTACATAACACAACTTACTTCTTGTTAGTATTGCTAATGAATCCTACTGATTCTTCGGTGGTCGATACCATTACCACACTCAGTGTGTTGCCATTAGTAATTTCTTGAATGTCATATACTTTGACTAAATCAGCATAGCTTGCATCTTGAGGACTAAGTTTGGCAAGCAAATTTGGAGAATCGCTAAACATTGATTCATCAAAGTAAGTTTCATCTTGTGTTAGATTAATTGCTAGTGGATAAATGTTAGCTTCAACCAAATCCTGAAAAAAATGAGTTCCATATGATGGTTCACTTGTCTTAGGCCCACTATCTGGTACCAGCTCAATTAGCATCTTAGTATTGTGCACATCTGCATAAGTTACTTTTACACCTAGGTCTGGGTTGCTACTTCCCCATCTGTATGGGCCTATTAGGACAAACCGTTTGCTTTGCAGTGCGTGATTGAGTCTTCCGATTACTCGAGCGATCTGCGTTTTTCGAACCCGGTCATCAATGGAGTCATATGAGCTGATCGGCACAATTACTACGAATCTTATTTTATCTACTAGTGCATCTTGGACAATGCCGCGAGATTTGAATACGATTTGTGTTTTATGTAGGTCAGCCGGTATTGTTACAGGTGAATTTTCGGTACGAAGACTTTGTGGTCTACATTGCACCAGACAGATTGATGCTTTTGGTTCATTATCTTTGTATTCAATTTTGGTGGTGAATTCAATGTCGACTGCTGTATCATAATGCTTAGCTAAATGTCTTAGCATACGCTGTAATTGTGAGACGAAATCAGTTTGTTCTAGCATTTGATCGAAGGTTAATACTAGGGTTCTAGTATCAATATTTGGATTTATTGTAATCAATTTGCTCAGGTAGTCATCAGCAATTTGCATAGCTACAAGTCTTAACCACGTGAGTTTTCCGTGCAGTATTTTTGTAACTGGTTGAGTTTCAAAACTATTTGTTTTTAAGTTAATAACATCAATTTTCTTCTGAGAGTAATGTTGTATAGCGTTAGCTCCTGACTCTGGGCGAATGTTGGGGTGGCTTAATGCGACCATTCGGGCATAGTCCGTTGTTTGGTTCACTGCGCGAGTGCCAAGACCACATACCATACGAACTAACCCGTCGTCTGGATTAATACGAGGTGTCCATCGGTATTGGTTCTGGCTAAAAGCAACTCCAGCAATTGGTGGATAATACCAATCACCATGTCTGTCACCCTCGACTACTTGGATTAGTATTGCCATACGTTCGTCGTAATCTAATAACCCCATTTTCTTTCGATAGAGCAGTGCATCTGGACTATAAACACTCGCATATATTTTGGAAATTGCCTTAGATAGTGAATCTAAGTTTTCCGAGGCACTTGCTTGGTTTGCGCAAAAATAGCTGTGGTATTTTCCTGCAAAGGAGGTTCCATAAGAGTCTTCCAATAGGCTGGATGATCTTACTATTATGGGTTGTCCTTTGTGTCTTTGTAGTAGGTCTTGTAGTTCTTGAGTAATGTCAGTTGGGAACGAACCAGCATCAAATCTATCTTTGATTGTAGGATACAGTTTCCTAATCTCATCTGCCGACCTATATTTTTGGTTCATAACCCACGTGAGTTCATTTGTGTCTTTGAATTGATCAAATACATCTGTAGCAACAAAATACGACTGAGGTGTACTTATCTTGCCAGAAAGTTGGTTGTCGCCTTGCATCATAATCTTGGCTAGCTCAATACCGGCTGCTTTGCCACCTATTTTTCCTGTGCCAATGCGTCTGTCAAGTATGTTGAATAAGTCTTGAATTGTAAACCATTTCCTAGCGGTACCTACAAACTCCAGTCTATCACTGACTACTGTCTTGATGGCTACTACTATTATTTCTGCTAAATGGTGAGAAAACACCTGTTGATCGTCAGGTTTTAGAGATTCTATTTGTTTGCCATGATCCATTAATAGGTCTAAAGGAGCCATTTCGGGGTTATATGTTATACCGCTTACTGTGCGTTTTCTACCAGCACGGTTCTTAACAAGTGTATTAACGATGTTATCGAACAGATACATTGGTAGATTGTAAGCAAAGTAAAATTCAGTAAGATAATCTCGCACATGACTTGTGCGTATTTTCCATATCTCAGCCGGCTCTTTCGTTAGGGATTTGTTCTGTCCGTCTAATTCTTGGGATTCGATAGATCTCTGACGCACCTCATCATCCATCTGTTCAGGAGTTATGATTCCGCGACGAAATATTTCATCCAGCATTTTACTCCGAATTTCTTTACCTAGAATGGGATACTGTCTAATTCGTAATTGAAGTCGGACTATCTTTGGTAAGCTGGTTAGGTCGAGAGTCATGTCAATAGTTACGGAACTAGGTTGGCGAGTCTGCTAGATTTTCTTTTAACCATGCGATATTGTTTACCGGTGTTGGGTCAATTCCGTATGCAATAGCTAAATAGAAGCTGACATAGTCACCGTAATGTACCATGGATAGCATTTGTGCCATACGAGACTTACCTTGAGCAGTGATAGTATCTGTGTTATAGCCAGATTCTAGGAAAAGTTGGCGAGTAAGGTCAGCGCGAAGTTGGTTGCGAGGATGTGCGGCTGGTGAGTTCATAAATAGTACAAATGATTTGTCAATAAATGATTCGGGCCGTTCGAGACCAACTACTGAATTGTGGTTCATTTCTGGCAATTCTTCATACTGTGCCCATGCTTTGCTATTTTCGGCTATTTGTCCTCGCCATCGTCTTGCTACAGGCGACAGAGGATCAGCTGCAAACACTAATATAATTCTCTCAAGCATCTGTCCAGCGAGACGTTTTGCAGGGTTAGTTGCTAAGGATGATTTTGCACCTAACATATTGTTCTGATCATTCAAAACAGTCTGTGTTTCTGCTATATCGGCGCTAAAATTTCTTGCCAAACCTAGGCGATGTAACAATACTAGTGGAAGGACTAGCGAGTAACCCAATGCTGCGCGCGGCTGACTTTTGTAATCATAAATCCATGACAACCCATTATGTGCCTGAGTAAGTGTGGAAATTTCTCCTCCGGTGGAAATGCTAACAACTTGAGCACCCTGTTGTTGTGCTGATTCAACAGCAGCTAGGGTTTCCTCAGTGTTGCCTGAATAGGATAAGGCTATTACCAGACTATCGGGGCCTACAAAGTGTGGTATTTCATAATCTCGATTAGATGATATAGGCACTTTACATTCGGGCTCTATAAGCGTTTGTAGTAGTGAACCGCCTATAGCTGAACCACCCATGCCCAGTATAACTATGTTGGAAACATTATTAGCATCCGGTACTGGTAATGCCAGGCCATGGTTCCATGCATTTATGATTTGAGTTGGCATCGAGACAATATGCTCGAGCATATTGTCAGAGTCCAAGCTCTCAATTTGTTTTACATCTAACATCAGTGGTGCCTCCAATAATTTCGGTCAACAATCTATATTTTTGATAGTACGTAGATGTACGTTAGATCAAATGCTTAAAGACAATTTATGTGTCTTCGTGATTTTTACTGTTTGAATTTTCTAATACCGATATTCGTTGTTTCAATTTACTGAAGCGATTGAAGAGGTGGATGCAATAACCAACACTTATAATTGTTAGTATTGTAAAACCTAGTAATAGATAATTAGAAGTATCTGCTGGTGAATTTTCAAGTAGCATCTGTGTCTCCTTTAATCATTGTACATTTGATATTGTAGTTTGGACATATATTCGAACAATGATTGAATTCTGACTCTATGCCATAAAATAGTTAAATACAATACTGTAAATGTTGATACAGTGAACAGCAATGTTGTGGTCATTCTTGCAGTCATGTCAAATTGGCCTTCAGCATCTGGATCGGCACTCCCAATTACTACTGGGTGAATTGTGCGCCAGATGCGAATTGCCATGAAAGTTAGTGGTACGCTGATAAATGCAACTATTCCATATACAGCAGTAATATGTCGTCTACGATCATGACCTTCTAGTCCTGCATGTAGAAATAGATACGCAATATATAGTAGCCACATTATTGTAGCAGTTGTTAATCTTGGGTCCCAAGTCCACCAAGTATTCCACACAGGTCTCGCCCATATAGATCCACTTACTATATTCATCGTGGTAAATATCACCCCAATTTCTGCTGAAGACATAGCGACGTGATCATGTCTCTCATTTTGAGTTGCTAAGAACATGATACTAGTTATTAGAGTGACTAGAAAGGCTAATGCAGCTATCCATCCAGACGCTACATGATAATAGAAAATACGTTGGATTTCACCCATAACTACTTCCCGAGGCGCATAAATTAGCACCATATATATGGAAAGGATAATTAGTATTAACGAGCTAACTGTCATAAGTTTTAGCCGTGAATTTGTTCTTAGCATAGTAGTCTTATTACTCCTGTATTAGGTGGTCAAATGTCATGATTGCTACTCCAATGAATATTATATCGTAAACTATTACCAGATTGAAGGCATTGGAGAACTGTCCCCAATTAGCTCCAGATAGGATTGCATTACTGCATTGAACAGACGCTATTATTATTGGCATTGATACAGGAAAAAGCAGTATTGGTAGCATGATTTCGCGCACTTGAGTTCTTATTGCTATGGATGTCAATAGTGTGCCTACTAAAGTGTATCCGAATGATCCAAGCAATACTATTAGCAAGAATAGTGGAGAAAATAATTGTATACCATATAGAATGTAAAACATGGGAATAATTATTATCTCTATGATGATTACGAAAATGTATGTGCTAATAAATTTTCCAACAAAAATAGCAGTGTAGTCAATAGGTGATAGAAGCATTCCTTCTAGTGACCTGTGGTTTTTTTCGTTAGCAAACGTTTGATTGAGTCCTAAAGTAGATGCAAACACAAATGTTACCCAGAGTACTCCAACAGCGACATTATCTCTAGTCGACTTGTCCAAATCCAGAGCAAAGGTAAAAATAAGTGTTACCATTACTGAAAAAATAAAGAGTGCGCTTATAAGCGTTTTCTTGCGCATTTCTATGTTTATATCTTTCCAGATGATTGTTCTGACTATTCGCCAATACTGGCCTGTTGTTGGGTTTTTATCGTTGTTATACATTGGTGATTTCATGGTACTTACTGGCGAATTCATCATATGATATTTGAGTGGTTCTTTCCTGATACTCTACTTTACCTTTATGAAGTACAACGATTTTGTCACATAATGCTAGGGCATGTTTTATGTCGTGTGTAATCAGCATCACGGTATTTCCTGCTGCTGATCTCGACTGAAGAATCTTGTCTAATATAATAGAATTGGTTTGATCTAATCCAGTGTGTGGTTCATCAAATAAAATCACTCTAGGATTGTGTAGTATGGCTCTAGCGATTGATAATCTTTGCTGCATCCCATGCGAATATGTGCGTACTAATGTGTCTTTGGAGTCGGTCAAATTTACCTTATCAAGTACCATGTTTATACGTGTTGCATAATCGGTAATACTGTATAGGTGTGCGTAGAAAAGTAGATTTTCGTATGCTGTCAAGTTGTCGTAAAGTAAAGTATGGTGTGAGACTACTCCAAGGATTTGACGTACTGTATGTGCTTTAGTATTTAAGTCAAGTCCAGCTACTGTAACTTGTCCGCTGTTGGGGCGAAGCAATGTAGAGATTATGCGTAACAGAGTAGATTTACCTGATCCATTGGGACCGACAATTGCAGTAAATTCACCAGGTTCTATATCTAAATTTATGTCTCTAAGTACTTCTTTCATACCAAAAGATTTGGAAACAGACTTGACATTAATCATACCCATTTATATTTTGGTTATATCGTCTATTTTACGTAGCAAATCAATGCCTTCGTTTATTATATTATTGCGCGCAGTAGTGTAATCTTCACTGGTGATTTTTTCTGTGCGATGATCAAAATCAAGATCGTGTAAAGATTCGATTAGTCTGGTATGTTGTTCGTGAAGACTATAGTTACCATTGTTCATATCTAGTTTTGGATTGTCGGACAGGAATAAAGGTCTGATTATAAATATTATTACTGCTGCGATTAATGTTACCTGTAGTATGAAAAACAGTAGAATCATGGTTGAATTATTTACCTAATAGTGCTTCCAAAACGACCTCTATATTTTCGTAGTTGACTGGCCCTATAAACGATTTGGCTAGTAATCCATTCTGGGCTACTATGTACGTCTCTGGCACTCCCCTTATGCGGTATGATTGAGAGATCGTTGTCCCTACATCTGGGCCATTTGGATATGTAATGTTCCATGTGCTCAAATAATCGAGAGCTTCCTTCTCGGTGTCTGCATAATCTATTCCTAACAATAGCACATCTTTATCTTTATAATCACGCCACAGCATCTCCAGATCTTCAGCTTCTGCTTTACATGGATCACACCATGAAGCCCAGAAATTGATAACTATAATTTTTCCTTCGAGGTCTGAAAGAGTATATGTTTGGCCATTAAAAGTGGTTATTGTGAAATCAGGTGGTTTTCCTGATCGAACTGGGCCAAGACTTGTTTGGAATAACTTGATCGCAACAAAAACCAACAATGCCGCAAGTAATATCCATACGGCAAGTTGCCCTAGTCTATTTTTGCGTTGTTGAACTGTAATATGTGATTGACTAAGTGTTGGTGGATTGATTCTGCTCATTGCCATTTTTTGAGGTCGTGCTCTATCCTCTCTACATAATGGTTTGCATTGTCTATATTTGATATTGTCTCATGCTGCACATGCAGTTTATTTTTCGTATTAGAGAGTAAACGTGTTACGAGCAGTGCTCCAATTAGAAACAAGGATGGTGGTAGATACCACAGAAGTGTATTGAAACCGTCTGCTGGTGGTTCTGCTAGCACGCGTATACCATACTGGTCGGAAAAATATTGTTTAATTTCTTCTTCAGACCATCCGTTTGACAGCTTTGACCGTATAGTATCTCGCCACTGAATACAGGCTTGGGTACCACAGGCGTCTAGGGGAATGCTTTCACAGACTGGGCAGTACAATTGCTTGCTAATTGCATTAACTTCATCATCGGTTGGGTTAATGTCTTGGGCTAAGACATTAGTTATGTTATTAAATGTAATACATGTTAATAACATAACTAACAAAATTGATTTGGAGACCCACTTTATTTCCATGCGTTTCACCTAATCTTTTTGTCACGCAAACGTTGGAGCATGATATGTAATCATATGTTACTCAAAAGGGTTGTAAGATAGATTTGTTGTTTGTGATTATGTGTCTATCACGCTGGTCAGGCCACGTAGCTACTAGCGTGCCAAGAATAAAGAGAAATCCACCTATCCATATCCAATTGATAAGAGGATTAAGATAGACCTTAAATGTAGCCTGTTGCGGTCCAACAGGCTTCCAGTCAATGAGCAAAACGTATAGATCTCCTTCCAGCGTGCTGTAAACATCCGGAATAGTCATTCTTTGTTGGCTTATATTATAATAGTCGCGTCGTGGTTCTAATTCGCCAATCAATTTGTTGTTCTTGTATACATCAAGTGTTGCTTTAGTAACAAAACGCCCGTCGTTTTCCGGGTATTCAGTTAGATCTTTGTACACTAACGAGTAGTCCTCTAAACTCATTCGTTCTTCAATAGCTAATGTACCTTGAGTTTCAGTCTGGAACATCTCAACACCAATAATTCCAACTGCCATGAATACAATACCCAAGTGCACTATATATCCTCCATAACGACGACGATTTCTTGATATGAGTTGCCACAAAGAAATAAAAAAACTGTTGCCGCTAGATTTACTTCGTGCGATAGATCCTCGATAGAATTCATATATTGTTACGCAAAATACAAGGCTTGCTAGCCAAAGGCTAAGTAAGGCTGCAAAATTAAATATACCTGAAATTATAGATATTATTGGTATTAACAAAGATATCATCGTTGGCTTCCATATTAGATGACCAATTCGGTTGACCGTAGTGATTCTCCAGGCTACTAAGGGTACTATGCCCATTAACAACAGTAATGCAGCGAATTGTGGTCCAGTAGTACGCTCGTAAAATGGTGGTCCTACAGTCACTTTCTGTCCAGTGATGATCTCTGAGATGAGTGGATATATCACTCCCCAAAAGCACGCGACCAATATTCCCATAAATAGCAGATTGTTTAGTAAAAACATACCTTCACGTGATAACCAGCTTGTAAGGGTTTTGCTAGATGCTAGAGATTCCCAGCCACGAAAGAGCAACAACAATGAAATAGTAAAAGTTACTGTTATAAAAATAAAAAACAGAGGACCTATTGAGCTTTGGGCAAAGGCATGAACAGAGGATAGTACTCCTGATCTAGTAAGAAATGTTCCAAATATCACCAATGCATAAGTCAATATTATTAAAATCATATTCCATCTTTTGAACATACCATGTTTTTCTTGAATAATTACGGAATGTAGAAAGGCTGTTCCAGTTAGCCACGGCATAAAAGCAGCTATCTCTACTGGGTCCCATCCCCAGTAGCCACCCCATCCCAGTACATCATAAGCCCAACGACCACCTAATAAGAGTCCTAGTGATAGAAATAGCCAGGCAATAAGAGTCCATCGACGCGTGGCTCGTATCCAGACCCCATCCGTGCGGCCGACTGCAAGAGCTCCGATTGCAAAACTGTAAGGTATTACAAAGCCGACGAAACCGAGATATAGCATCGGAGGATGAATAATCATCCCAGGATGGCGCAATAGAGGATTGAGTCCTGCTCCGTCATTGGGAGTGAACATAAGGTTTGCATCTGGTCTCATCATAGATGAGGTAATATTGCCAAAGGAATCAATCCAGAGAACATTGAATGGATTTTCTACAAACACATTCAAGCTAACAAAAAATGCAAGAGTGAGCATGCTTGCAGTGATTACGTATGGCTGTAAGTCACGCTCATTGCTCCAGTCCCGTAACATCATTATCCCAGTGTAGGAAGACATTAACCAGGACCAGAATAGTAGGCTTCCAGCTTGTCCTCCCCATAGCGCAGTTGCTTTTAGGTACCAAGGCATTGCTCGGCTAGATACGCTAGCTACATACTCGATCTCAAAATGTTCGTTAGTTAAAAGATAGACAAGGATAAGACAAGCCAATGTAAGAAGAAACCAGACAGCTAATACTGCATTACGTGAAGAGTCAACCCACTGTATTTTGTTATTGTTGATATACACTCTTGCTGATATTATGGAATAAAGTGAGCATATCAATGCTAGTAGTAAAGCTGTATAACCAAGGTTAACAATCATTAGTGGGATAGCTCATATACGGGGACCTAACAACTACGCGTACCTGTCTAGTTGTTGGTTTGATTTGGTAATTCGTCTTCGTATTTTGTTGGACATTTTAGTAGTAGTGTGTCAGCCACGAAAATATTATCTTCATTTAAATGCCCATCCATAATTGCTTGGGCTTCGTCTCTTAGTAGATCAGGCATTGGACCTTGGTATGAAATTCTAAGACGTGCTTGATTTGGGTTTGCAATAGCTTCATGCAGTACTCTAGCAAGACCACCTTTAGCCACAATCTCATCCGAATCGCCGGGAACATGTGCTACTGTGAAATCCAATGTCAAGTTGTCTGCATCATAGCTAATAGAATCCCCAATTACTGCTCCTGATATACGGACGTTCTCTCCTATAGCAGCTGTTTGTTCGACGACTAACTCATCAACTGTGTAATAATATTTACTGGTATTTTGAGTAGTGCTGGCAATAAGATATATGATTGCGCTTATTATTAGAAAACCGCCTAACAGAAATTTATTACGCTGACGATTTGATTGTGTTGTTGGCTCTTTATATAAAGTCATAATATGTAATTTACTTAATTGTACCTGAAGAACACAAGATTTCTTTACACTTTATGTTGTATAGATGTAACTTTAACTCAAAATTGTTAGTAACATGTAATAAAAGACCGGCACAGACTGATTAGAATTGTGCCGGTCTTTTATTACATTTTTCAATGGAGTTATGATCCTGATGAAAAGCTGTTTATTTCAGTGTGATTAGATATGAAATTATATCTGACAGGTTTTGTGCAGTTAGAGTTTCTCCATATGTGGCTACCATTATGCCAGGTTCGTATCCTTCGACTACATAGTCATTAGTACGTACTATTGACTCTCGTAAGTATTGTTCGGCTGTGGTAGCAGCACCAGTATAGTCTGCAGCATCAATACGTTCGCCTGATCTTGTGCCAATGCCCGTGCCGTCAGGATGATTTTCGGCCAGCCAAGCTGGTCCGACCTCGGTTTGAATATGACACGCAGTGCAACCCAGTGAGACAGTAAGAGCTTCACCGTCGTCAGGATTGCCAGGCGGCAATTCGGGTGTGTTTATATCTATACCAACTGCATCAATGGGTTCCATAGATGTTGTTGCTGTTTCGGGATTTTGCAGTGCGGTAATACCTTCTTCATATGCCCTTCCCCAGTTTAACACGAACGCTGTGACATCTCGTACTTGATCGTGTCGAAGCGGTCCGCCATATTCTGTGCTCCAAGTTGGCATTCGTTGTGGCCATGTTGTGCCTGAAGAAGCCAACGGCCGTCCTCCGGATATTGTGGAGTACACAAAGTCATGTAAGCTTCCTGCCCAACCGACCTCCGCAAGTCTAGAACCATCAAACAGAGCAGGGTTGTTGATTGCTGGTGCGAGACCTACTAATCCTCCGCCTGCAGGACCATGGCAACGAGTGCAGTTGTTTTCATATATTGCTGCACCAGCTTCCATAGATCGGCCTGCAAATCCATCTTCTGCTTCTTTCATGCGAGCCGGCTCATTGATTAGCCAGAAGGCCACAACTATAGTTGTGACGAATGTGGCTAGAGTACCAACAACAGTGCGCCAAGTCATATCTTAGTGTCCATGCTTTGAATCTTCATGTACGTACACATTTTGAGTAAAAGTATCTTCTCCGTTGTTCCAAACTACGCTTAGGGTAACTTTTTTCAGTCCAACTTGCCAGTCTACTATATTCATTATCCCTACTGCGCCCGGAAGCTCATTACCATACTTGTTTATTTCATGGTCAAAAGTTTCCATTATTTCACGTAGGTTATCTGTAGGCGCTGAATTCCATTTGTCTGATGAATACTCCCCTGGTACTAGCTCATCATACGAGGCAGTACGAACAGGCCCTGGATGAGTTTGTGGTACAAGTGCTGCTACCACTTCTTGGTCTGGGGACGACGAAACTGCATGGTATGGAGTGCCCATGTATGTGAGCCATGAAAAAACAATGATACTAATCGCACATACTGACAGACCTACTCGTCTATGTATGTATCGGCGACTTGGACCTACCTCTAAATATGGTAGTACAAACACAAAATTTACTAGGATGCCTGGGGCGACAACACCCCAAAATACCTTATCGCCTAGTTTCAACATACCTTGTAACCATAGAAAATACCAAGGAGCAGTCGTATGTAGCGGAGTTACTTGGGAATCAGCATGGGGCTCTAATGGCGCATGCCAGTTTCCGACAGTAACCATCAATATAAGTAGTGCAGTCCAAATAACCACCCAATATATTTCTTTAGTAAGCACATCAGGCAGGAAGTAACTTCGCTTTTCCATTGGTACTTTGCGAGCCGTATCTACGCCTATCTCCTCTTCTTTAGGAGGTAGGGAATGTCCGTGAATAATTACTTTGTAATAATGAACACCTAAGAAAATAAACGCTATTAATGGAAGAGCGAAGACATGCAATAGGTAGAATCGAAGCAAACCATTTGCTCCAAAATCTGGACCTCCACGGACCAGCAAATTAACTTCACGACCAATTACTGGAGTGGCCTCGGCCATTGAAGCACCAATTGTTACAGCCCATAAGGAAAGTTGGTCCCATGGAAGTAAGTATCCAGAAAAACTAAGAAACAAAGTTAGTAGCAGTAATACGCCACCGGTGAACCAAGTGAACTGTCGTGGTTTTTTGTAGCTACCTGTGATGAAAGTTCTCAACATATGTAGTAGGACTACCATGACCATAAATTCGGCACCTAAGCGGTGCAGATCCCTCATCATTAAACCTAGAGGTACATTGCTCATTATATTTTGCATGTCCTCGAAAGCTGTTAGTGGTGAAGGTGTATACCATAACATTAATACTAGACCTGTTATGGTCTCAAATACTAGAAAGTATACAGATAGCCATCCCAATCTGAATGTCGGGTATAGTGTCATAACTTTTTCGTGAAAGTATGTCGGACGCATATGCATCCAAAAACCATCAGCATGTGGTTTGACACGTGGATTGGGTCGTTTGGGTGGATCACCTCTCAGAACAGATCGTATTTCTTCTACATTTAACCCAGCAGTTAGACGAGTTACAACTTCGTCCGTTTTTGCTATAAGAGTAGGCATCAATCCATCTGATCTAATGTCATCAAGGATTGGTGCATGTATGCGGAAGAGAGACATATATTAGTTCTCCTGTTACTGTTTACAAAAATGTGGTGACACTAAATCCCACCACCTGGTTGAGTGTTTGACGCACCTTCAACTCGCTGACCAGTATCTATTCGTATCGCTACAGCTCCTGAAGGTATTTCAAGTGCACCACCTTCTTCTGATTTTCCAGTTCCTGCTGTACCACTCTGTGCAAGTACATTGCCATCATCATCTACGAATTCAATTGGAAATGAGTCTAAATTACGTGTTGCTGGTCCGTCGATGCGGGACCCACTTGCTAGATATTTTGAACCATGACATGGACACTCAAAACGGTCATTGGTAGGCACCCATTTATATAAACACCCTAAATGTACGCATATTTTGTATAGGGCTCGTACCCCACCATTTACTGTGTATTCTCCGGGTTGGCGGTTGTCATCAATGCGTCCCTCTCCTAGATTCACAAGCCAGATACGCACATCGGGCAAATCCTTAGGACCTGAGTCAGGTGTTGGTAGGTCAGAAATAGGCAAAGTGATTACGCCTCCAAACTCTCCTTCCTTAAATCTAGGTAACGCAAACCAAATTAACGCACCACCCATTTCTGCCATAAATAGAGCAATTGAAGCAGCCCAGACATAATATAGGAACTCTCTACGTGTAAGCGGGGCTGCTGGGGTAGCTACGTTGGCTGTCGTCATATCGCATTTACTCCTCTTACCTTAGATTGCACAATTTAGCATAAAGGTTATCGATTGTCAATATTGACGTTGACAATCAGTTAAATGTAATCATAATTCTAGAATATATGCATAACATGAAACCGGCTCAGCTGATATTAACAGATGATAGCTTGCATTCTGTTGTTGGTAAGTTAAATCGTGAACGGGCCATAGCAGTAGATACTGAATCCAACTCTCTGCATGCTTATAGGGAAAAAGTTTGTTTGATTCAATTTTCGACTCGCCAAGAAGATTTTATTGTTGATCCTTTTGCTGTTGGCAATCTTGACATATTGAGTCCAGTATTTGCCAATCAGTATATAGAGAAGGTATTCCATGCGGCTGAGTATGACCTGATTGGTTTATGGCGTGACTTTGGTTGGAAGGTAAATGGTCTTTTCGATACCATGGTGGCTGCTAGAACACTAGGTTGGGATAAAGTCGGTCTAGCAGCAATTCTGTCCAAGCATTATTCGGTACCAATAAACAAGAAGTTTCAGCGTGCTAATTGGGCTGCAAGACCATTGAATGATGATCAATTATCTTATGCACAATTAGATACCCACTATTTATTAAGGTTGCGTGATTATCTGGAAGATAATATTCGAAAAGTGCGTCATTTGCCTGAGGTGTACGAAGAATTTGAACGTATATCTGAAGCAAGTATTAGAAAAAGCCGTAAACAATCTAGCAATGAGTTACCTAATAAATTCTGGCAAATTGCAGGAGCACGTAAACTTAGCGGTAAAAATAGCGCTGTGTTGTGTGAGCTATACAAGTATCGTGAAAGAATTGCATCTATGAGGGATGTGCCCACTTTTCGTATCATAGGTAATGCTATACTTTTGGATATTGCTAAACACTGTCCACGCAATGTTAATGCCCTAAGTGCTATAAAGGGTATGACTTCAGGTCAGATTAGACGTTATCATAAAGGTGTACTTAATGCAGTCAACCGTGGTGTGCTTGCCAAATACCCACCTAGACCAAAAACTCGAAGAATTGATCCATTGATATCTCTTCGATATGAGTCTCTAAGGGAATGGCGTAAGTTACGTGCTAGGAAAAGAGGTGTTGCTTCCGATGTAATTATTGCTCGAGATGTTTTGTGGAATTTGGCCGAGCAGAATCCAGTCAATTATAAAGAATTGAGAGTGACTAAGGATTTAGGATCATGGCGAAGGAAAAAATACGGGAAAGAAATACTGAGATTATTGCGAGATATTGTTGAATGATAACTATCAGATGGTGTATATAATCGCCATTTTTGGGAGAGGTGCCGGAGTGGACGAACGGGGCGCTCTCGAAAAGCGTTGTGGCCATATGGTCACCGTGGGTTCGAATCCCACCCTCTCCGCTTAAAAAAAAAGGACCTCACAAAGAGGTCCTTTTTACATTCTTGAGAATTTTAGTCGTTGTTTCCCATATTGTTTAGTTCAGGTAGATTGAAGAGATAAGGACTATTGGCTGGCAGCAACATGACTTCAACATCGTCGCTTAGCTCTTGTACATAAGTGTATTGTAGAAGGTCAGGGCTTGTTTTAAGGGCTTCACCAAGTTGGCGTAATGCCTCTGCTTGTGCCTCTGCCTCGACCAGTATCGCCTTAGCTTTACCTTCTGATGCTATAACAGCAGCGTCGGCTTCACCTTTGGATGTTTGGCGCAGCTGCTCAGCTTCCTGTTCTCGTTGTTTTACTACAAAAGCCTGGCGTTGTACTTCTTGTTCCGCTATCTGTTTTTGTTCAATCACGGCAGCATATTCTGCAGTGAAGGTGATATTCCTTAGTACGAAGTCATCCAGGATTAATCCATTGTCATTTAGAGTAATACGTAGTGCGTCTTCAATCTCTGTTGCTAGATCATCACGTTTAATACTATAAATATCTTCAACTCCATAGCGGGCTGCTGAGTCACGTGCTATACCGCGAAGTTGTGGTCGAACTAGCCCATCAATATAACGATTTTGCCATTCTATGTGCACGTCTACTACTTGTGATGGATCTATTGAAAATATGACTGAGGCATCTATTCGTACTTCCTGTCCATCAGATGTACGAGCTACAATAGAGTCATCACCACTAATT
The DNA here is from genome assembly GCA_002346435.1 of Anaerolineales bacterium UBA3001. Lineage (GTDB taxonomy): Bacteria > Chloroflexota > Anaerolineae > Anaerolineales > UBA11657 > UBA11657. Next base: position 13,291 of record DDZT01000128.1, on the reverse strand, counting down.
TGACCTTCAGCTGCCGCTCCAGACATAGTGTATGTCTGCTTCGCTATCGGATACACTACAACATCTTCAAAGAATGGTGTTATAAAACGTAAACCAGGCTGCAATGCCTGACTTCGAATTCCTGTTTGCCGCAGAGCACTGATAACCACCGCGCGTGCTTCTGGTTGTATGAACACTAAACCTTGGCTAACGGTAGAGAGCACAAGGGCAAGAGCTAAAGTTCCTATCACTAGACTGGCAAACGATTTTGCACGTCCTCCGCGAGCTACACTTGCTCCAGCAAATAGAATGCTACCTATCAGTAATAGCCAAGATATGCTGGCCAATACACTTACAAGATTTGCAACGTTCATTCAGATACTCTCCTTCTACTATCACTATAATTTTACTGATTATAGATGATTTTCATTATATTTTCATTAACATGCTGGTTGATACAATGTTGATGAAAATGTGAGGTAGAATTGTATGGTCTAAGTATATTATTAAGTCCTTAGTGGGATATTATCGGAGGGAATGATGAACTTTGATGGTAGTGTGATTATAAAATCCAAAAGAGATACAGTATGGGAGTTTTTGACTGATCCTCATTTAGTCAGTCAATGTGCGCCAGGAGTTAAAGAAGTGGAAGTTGTGATTCCGGACAAGCAGTTTCGCACAAATGTTGGTATTGCTCTTGGTGCGGTAAAGGTGAGTTTTGCAATGGATGTTGAGTGGATAGAATTGGATGCACCTAACCGTGCAAAAATGCGTGCTAGGGGCAATGCACCTGGAAGCGCAGCAGAAGTGGAGGGTACAATGACACTAAATGCATCAGAACCCAATGTAACTGAGTTGTATTGGGAGGCTAATGTGCAGATTATGGGTCGTATTGCAAGTTTAGCTATGCGTCTTGCACCAGGCGTAACTAAAAAACTTGTAGGTGAATTTTTTGATTGTGTCGTGTCACGTATTGAAAAATGAATCTGTACTGTAATATGTTGGGAAGGTTTGTGATGAATTGTTATAACGTTAGATCTTTCTCTGTGTTGAGTATTATTGCAAATGAATTCTAAGTCTTGGTTTTTGCCAATCAATCGGTATTGGTTGGTACATGTCTCTGCAGTCTTATTAGTGTTAGGTTGTGCTGCTCATTCTTATCTGGGTTATTTTCACTATGACTGGAGCGGAGATGCCTGGGGCACCGATGATGCTTATATTTCCTATCGGTACGCCAAGAATTTTTCCGAAGGACATGGGTTAGTGTTTAACCAGGGTGATCAAGTGGAAGGGTATTCAAACTTACTATATGTCCTAATATTGACCCCCATATTTTTTTTGGGTGCAGCAAAGCATGTTTATCTTGTGTCTGTTGTTTTGAATATTGTGTTTGCCGTAGTCGGTTTGTATGTATTTTCGCAATATGCTTATGATCGTTTTGGATATACCAATGGGTCTCTAGCTTCATTGTTGTTTGCACTCACACCCCCTTTGTGGATATGGGTAGGATCAGGAATGGAAACGGCATTAGTTCTTCTTGTGACATTGTTAATTCTAGTGACTGTTGAACAAATCACACTAGATCGTTCTAAGAAAGCAGCGCTGTTAAATATTCTGATAGTTGCAATAATCATGTCAAGAGCTGATGGGTTTATTGTAGCTGCTATAGCAATTGCTTATGTAGTGATTAGGGGGCGTTATAGAGTTGCGCTTTGGGCTTCTATTACTCTGATTGGAGCTATGGGCGTGTATTTGACTTGGCGCTTGAGCTATTATGGAGACCTACTTCCTAACACTTATTATGCAAAGGTTTCTGGCCCTTTGATTGAACGTATTATTTTTGCTGTTAGTCAACTTTGGGGAATCGCCATGAATGAGGGTCTTTTTGTTTACTTGTTAACCTTCATTTTTGCTATGTTTCAGTTAATTGCAGGATATATTCGGGTTGGTCGGGGTGATAGACGACGATTATATGGTTTAGATACAGTATTTTTACCAGTTTGGTTAGCCTATTGGATTTATATAGGTGCTGATCATTTTGTAGAAAGATTTCTTGTGGTACTTTATCCTCTTGGAATTTTAATGTTTTTCAGGCACATTGGCCCAGAATTAAGGACATATGGTCGGATATTTCTTGTTAGTTTGTTTATCGTGCTCCAGTTACGAATGGTTGTATTAGATGATAGGTTTTTATATACATTCGAGAAATATGACCGTAACATTGAATTAGGTAGATATCTTGGTAAAAACTACGAGGGAAAGTTGTTGGCATCTGACGCTGCTGGAAAGATTCCATATTACTCTGGACTTAGAACAATTGATATGCTCGGCTTAAATGATAGACATATAGCGCGCATTCAACCTACGTTTTTTGAGGTAGGACACAACAAGTATGATGCCGACTACGTGCTTTCGTTGTGCCCCGATCTCATCGTGAATTGGGTGCGCGATTCGGACATGAATTTAGTACGAGGCATCACCAGAAAAAAGTATGACGGAATGTATCGATGGGCTTATTTACTGAATGCATCTAGGGAGCCGGCAAAAGACAATATTATAGAAGTTAGAGGTAATACATTGTCCGATTTACAAGAATTACTTGCTCAAGAATATACTATTGCTGTATTGGAAAAAGTCAAGTGCTCGATCAGCTCTTCATGAGTTGTGCAATAGTAAGGTATTGGCGTTGATCTAAAAGAGCAATATCAGATTACATCAAAGAAAATCTCAATATTTCCACAACCTCAATACCAACAGAATACAATGTCGGTTTGATAATGCCCGCCCCCTATAGCGTGAAAAACATCCACTACACTGTCGTTTGATATTACCTCAGACGTATTATTGCTGAGAAATGGCACATCAAGCCCATCAACAAATATATGAACATGACCATGTATCTTCCCATTCTCATCCAGTAAATCTTTACGCATCTTAGGATACAATTCAACAATTTCAGTGGCTAATTTTTGAATTGTAGTCCCATCGGGCATATTGATTTCAACAGCTTTCTTTCCGGAAATATCCCTGAGTGTCGAGTAGAATTTTATAATCAAAACTAATTTTCCTATCCCTGAAAAAGTCAAGTGCTACAGTTGTCCTGTATTTTTGCGTGAGTGATAATAACATATCGCGCACTTTCCCCCAAATAATTTTGGTGAATTAACCTATCGTCTTTGAGATGCTGCTAATAGAGTATTAATTTGGCACGTATATTTGCAATTCGGTATCGTTGTGCTAAAGTAGATTGACACTTTCATGGAACTACTTATAGGAGTAAAGGATTACAACCATGAACAATAAAGATCAGGGAAAGGTAACGGAAGCACAGATTGCTGTACACTGGCAAGAAGAGCAATATTTTCATCCTAGCGATGAATTTGTAGCGCAAGCTAACATGACAGACCAGGGTATCTATGATCGTTTCGGTCTGGATAATTTTCCTGAATGTTTTCATGAATATGCCGATTTATTAAGTTGGCACAAAAGATGGGATATAACATTTGATGCTAGTGATGCTCCTTGTTGGAAATGGTTTGTTGGAGGGAAAATTAATGCTAGCTACAATTGTATAGATCGTCATCTAGTTTCAAATCGCAACAAAGCGGCCATTGTGTTTGTACCTGAACTTGAGCAGGAGCCACATGAGGTTGTGACGTACCAAGAGCTTTATGTACGAGTAAATGAGACTGCTGCTCTTTTGCGCGATTTTGCGGGACTTAAAACAGGTGATCGTGTAACAATTCATATGCCAATGTCTACTGACCTTCCTGTTGTAATGCTTGCCTGTGCTCGTCTGGGCGTTATTCACTCGGTAGTTTTTGGCGGGTTTAGCGGCAAGGCTTGTGGTGAAAGGATTGCTGATTCAGGTAGTTCAATTCTCATCACTACTGACGGCTATTATCGTAATGGCAAAATGTTGGATCACAAAGTGAAGGCAGATGAGGCAGTTAAAGTTGCAAGTGATGCTGGACAAATTGTCGAAAAGGTGTTGGTCTGGAGGCGTTATCCAGACGCATACCAATCCGAGGTTCCTATGAAGCTGGGCCGCGATTTTTTCATGGATGAACATTTGCCTGAGTTTAGTGGTGTAAGAGTTGACCCTGTAGAGTTAGATGCGGATTCTCCTCTCTTTTTGATGTACACCAGCGGTACTACAGGCAAGCCTAAGGGATGTCAACATAGCATCGGTGGTTATCTTACCTATGTGGCTGGCACTTCAAAATATGTCCAGGATATACATCCTGAAGATGTGTACTGGTGTATGGCTGACATTGGTTGGATTACTGGGCACTCATATATAGTGTATGGTCCATTGGCGCTAGCTGCTACCAGTGTCATGTATGAAGGCGTACCAACTTTTCCAGATGCTGGTCGACCTTGGCGCATAGCCGAGCGTTTAGGCGTAAACATTTTCCATACAGCACCTACTACGGTACGTATGTTGCGCAAATCTGGGCCTGACGAACCACAAAAATATAATTTCGAGTTTAAGCATATGACTACAGTTGGAGAGCCGATTGAGCCAGAGGTGTGGCGTTGGTACTACGATGTTATTGGCAAAGGTAAAGCTGCTGTTGTGGATACTTGGTGGCAGACTGAGACAGGAGGGTTTTTGTGTAGCACAATGCCTGCTATCCACTCTATGAAACCGGGTAGTGCTGGTCCGGCGATGCCTGGAATACATCCGGTGATTTACGATGAAGATGGAAATACAGTAGCGGAAGGTAGTGGTATAGCTGGTAACATTTGTATACAGAATCCTTGGCCCGGTGGATTTCAAACCATATGGGGAGATCGTGACCGCTATGTCAAAACTTACTATGAGAAATACTGTAAGGATCCACAAAGTAAAGATTGGCGTGACTGGCCGTACTTTCCAGGTGATGCTGCTACACAAAGTTCGGATGGTTATTATCGTATATTGGGCCGAGTCGATGATGTTATCAATGTTGCGGGTCACAGGCTCGGTACTAAAGAGCTGGAGTCGGCCTGTATGACTATTTCTGAACTGGCAGAAGCAGCTGTTGTGCCTGTCTCAGATGATTTGAAGGGCACAGTGCCTGATGTCTATGTTTCCCTTCAACCTAGCGTGCAAGCAAGTAAGGATCTTGAAAAAGCAATAGTACTTGCAATTGAAACTGAAATTGGCAAGATCGCTAGGCCCAAAAATGTGTGGATTGTGCCCGACATGCCAAAAACTCGTTCTGGAAAAATCATGCGGCGGGTCCTTGCTTCCATTTCTAATACGACCGACGTTGGCGATATAACAACTTTAGCAAACCCGGAGGTAGTCGAACATATTCGCGAGATGGTGCAAAGTTGAATTTATTACCAAATACAGGAAAATGACTTGAACTTTCATCCCTTAGAGAATACATCTACCACTACTATCCGTTCAGCAGACTTGGTACATTTTATTAATGGTTGTGGACATTCCCCTCAGATTTTATATTTACATTTTCATGAGCAAATGGAAGTTGGAATTTAGATCTTATCTTATAGTTATTTTGGATTGAGGTAGTTTTGTGAGAGATATAATACTGGAGCTAGATATCTGGATATCTGAAGGGCAAGATGTAGTATTAGCTACAGTTGTGAGTACTTGGGGATCAGCTCCTCGTGCTGTTGGAGCCAAGATGGCACTTACTGCTAGCGGAAAAATGTGTGGTTCAGTAAGTGGAGGTTGTGTTGAAGGTGCTGTTGCAGAAGCTGCCAAACAGGTGTTTAACACCAGTCAATCTAATCTGTTGGAGTTTGGAGTTACAGATGATACAGCCTGGGATGTAGGTCTAGCATGTGGTGGCACAATATCCGTATTTGTACAATTGCTAAACGAGGATGTATTCCGTACTATTAGGGCCTCAGACAATGAACGTCTTGCTATACTCACTGTAATTGGCGGTTCCAAAAATCTACTTGGACGTCAGATGGTTGTCACCGAAAATGGTGATAAAACAGGTAGTATTGACTCTAACGTGGATAATGATGCTTTCAGTATTGCTAGATACTCCTTACAGCAAGGTGCTTCAAAAACAGTTAGATTACAAAACAGCATCGAATTGTTTGTTGAGGTGGTATCAGCTCCTCTTACATTAATATTGATAGGTGGGGTGCATATTGCCATGCCATTATCCGAAATGGCAAAGATGATTGGTTACCGCACAATAGTGATTGACCCGCGACGTTCATTTGGCAGTGAAGACCGATTCCCACATGTTGATTTATTACTTCAGTCATGGCCAGATAGTGCATTAGACGAGCTCGAATTAAATAGTTCTACAGCGGTCGCAGTATTGACTCATGATCCTAAGATAGATGATGTAGCTTTAGTTAAAGCATTGCCTAGCCAAGCGTTTTATGTAGGGGCTCTTGGCAGTCAGGCCACTAATGCGTTGAGGTTAGAACGTCTGTTTGAAGCAGGACTAAAACAAAAAGATATCGACAGACTATCCGCACCTATTGGATTAGACATTGGAGGGCGTTCTCCACAAGAGATAGCACTCGCCATAATGGCCGAGATAACATCAATACAGTACAGGAGGAATTAGAACAATCTAGATGTTTGCTGATTTTGTTGATGAACTGAGTAAAATGCTCGCAGGGGATCAGCTCTTGACTGCGAAGTCCGAATTGATACCATATGAATCAGATGGGTTGACGGCTTTCAAGGCACTTCCGCGAGCAGTTGTTTTGCCGGAGCAACAATCTGAAGTGGTTGACATAGTACAGTTATGTAATCGGTACAGTGTGCCTTTTGTTGCGCGAGGTAGTGGCACCAGTCTTTCGGGTGGTTCGTTACCAAACACCGATGGGATTGTCATTGGATTGAACCGTCTAAATCGCATACTGAGTCTGGATGCAGAACAGCGTATAGCAGTTGTGGAATCAGGTGTAATTAATAAAAATGTGTCGGACGCAGCACATCCTTATGGTCTCTATTATGCTCCTGATCCATCTAGTCAGACCGTATGTACTATTGGAGGTAATGTCGCATTTAATTCCGGCGGTGCACATTGTCTTAAATATGGTATGACTAGCAATCATGTAATGGGAATTAAAGCTGTATTACCTGACGGAAATTTAGTGGAACTAGGTGGATCAAGTCTTGAGAATGTAGGTCCTGATTTGGTTGGATTGTTCGTAGGTTCAGAGGGTTTGTTTGGTATAGCATTGGAGATTACATTACGTCTGTTACCAATTCCTGAAGCGTATAGGACTGTACTGGCTGCTTATCCTAGTATGGAGCTAGCAGGAGATGCTGTCGCAGCCGTTGTTGCTTCCGGTTTGTTGCCTGGTGCGATGGAAATAATGGACAATCTAACTGTGCGAGCAGTAGAAGAATCTGTTAAGGCAGGATACCCAATTGATGCGGGAGCTGTATTAATTGTAGAGCTAGAGGGCGAGGCGTCTGCAGTAGAAGAAGAGTTTGGGAATTTACAAGAAATTATTAGCAAGTCAGGTGCATATAATGTCAGAAGTGCTAGGAATGAAACGGAACGCAACTTAATTTGGAAAGGTAGAAAAGGAGCTTTTGGTGCACTTGGCAAGATTAGTCCAGCATACATTGTGCAAGATGGTGTAGTGCCACGTAATCAGCTTGGTGCAGCATTGGCTGAAATAGATTCTCTAAGTCAGGAGTATGGAGTGAGGGTTGCTAATGTGTTTCATGCTGGAGATGGCAATCTTCACCCTAATGTTCTATTTGACAATAGGGAAGACGGCATGCTTGAGAAAGCTGAAGCTCTTGCAAGTGAGATTGTCAAAATGTGTGTTAGGCGTGGAGGTGCAATTACTGGAGAGCATGGTGTGGGCATGGAAAAGCGTCATTTGATGACTGATATGTTTTCGGATCAGGATATCAATCAAATGTTAAAGTTGACTAATGAAATTGATCCAAAAGGTATTGCTAATTCTGGCAAGATGTTTCCTGCAGACCGGGTTCCTGGTATATGATGTTTACGAATAACTTGATAATGTATTTCTGCTGCATTCAAAAGCAGATTGAAAAAAGTGCTGGAACCTAAATCAGTAATTGAGGTGCAGGAGGCTGTAAATACAGCATCAACTACAATGTTGATACGTGGTGGTGGTACGAAAACTGCTTTGTCAACTTCTAGAGGTAACGAGACTGTAATCGACCTTTCTAATCTTTCAGGTATATTGGAATATCGGCCCGAAGAATTCACCTTTACTGCTTTATCAGGTACGTCCCTAAAAAATATAACCGAGATGCTATCTGAAAATGGACAGTGGCTTCCATTTGATCCGCCAATGGCTAAGATTGGAGCTACTATAGGAGGCACCTTAGCTACTGGATTAAGTGGACCTGGTCGTTACCGATTTGGCGGTGCCCGCGACTTTGTTTTAGGTGTAGGATGGGTCTCAGGTGCTGGAGAAATACTGAGTGGCGGTGCTCAAGTTGTGAAAAATGTAGCAGGATTTGACTTTCCGAAATTAATGATAGGAAGTTTGGGAAGGTTTGGCATTATCTCAGAAATAACATTGAAGGTTTTTCCTAAAATGAATAGTTTTGGTACTGTCGAATGGGACTGTGGTGATATTGATGGTGCTGTAGGTTTTGTCAAAGAGATGACGCGTACTCCAATTGACTTATTTGCTCTTGACTTGGAATCTAATGGGATTGTGAGGGCAAGGTTGGGAGGATTATCTACCACGTTGAATAATAGGTTAGCACGCTTGTCAGAGTATAGAGAGGGCGCCAAAATAATACTAGGAGATGTGGAACTTAATTTGTGGGAACATCTAAGAGAATTTTTGTGGTTGCCGGACGACTATTCTTTAATTAAAGTTCCGATTACACCCGATCTCATTCCTCAATTAGATACGTGTTTTACTGATGGCCAATCACATCGTAAATATAGTGTCGGTGGAAACGTTGCTTGGATTGGCTGGTCGGGAACTGCTCAAGAGATAGATACAATTTTGTCTGGTTTGGGTTTAGGAGGTTTACTAATTATAGGTAGTCCAGAAACATCTTGGATAGGAACATCTTCGACCATCACCATCTTTGCTGAGAAAGTGAAAAGGGCCTTTGATCCTGAAGGTAGGTTCTTACCTCTATAATGCAACACAATATTCCTGTTGATAGATTAGGTCCTAATGGAAGTACTATGGCAAATGCTGTGAAGTCATGTGTACACTGTGGTTTTTGTCTGCCAGCTTGTCCGACATATCAGGTGCTTGGTCAGGAGATGGATTCGCCACGCGGGCGCATATTGTTGATGAAAAATGTATTAGAAGGAAAATTGTCTGTACAAGAAGCACAACCATTTGTGGACCGGTGCCTAGGTTGTATGGCTTGTACAACGGCTTGTCCTCCAGACGTGCCGTATGGGGATTTACTTATGTTGTTTCGCTCCTATGCAGAAAACAACAGAACCAATGGCAGTATATTGGATACATGGTTGAGACAGATTGTTCTAGAGACAATGCCTTATCCTGCCCGTTTTCGTGCGGCTATGTTGCTCGGTATGTTTGCAAGATCGTTCAAAGCAGTTTTACCTAATAAACTCGCTGCAATCCTTGACTTGTTGCCGTCAGATGTGCCGACCTCTAATCGTATTCCAGATCTTATTCCTGCTATAGGTAGGAAACGTGCACGTGTTGCTCTAATGCAAGGATGTGTACAGTCTGTCCTAGCGCCTGGAATAAATGAAGCTACTGTACGAGTGCTTAGTAAGAATGGGGTTGAAGTGATAATACCCAGAGGGCAAGGGTGTTGCGGAGCTTTGACATTACACTCGGGATCACTCGAGAAATCTAGAAAGTTAGCATTAAGGAATTTGCGGGTTTTTCCTACTGATGTAGATGCCGTACTTACTACTGCTGCTGGTTGTGGATCAGGTATTAGTGAATATGAAATGTTGTTTAACAGTACTGATGATCTTACAATAGCAAGAGATTTTGCTAATAGGGTTCAGGACGTGACTGTATTCTTAGAAGAATTGGGCTTATCTCATTTACCTGGTCCAATAAACCTCAAAAAGGTCGTTTATCATGATGCTTGTCATTTGTCCCATGCGCAGGGTGTGAGAGCAGCCCCCCGGCGTTTGATGGAGCAGGTGCCTGATGTCGAGGTTGTGAATCTTTCTGATGGAGAGACATGTTGTGGTTCGGCAGGTATCTATAATATTGAACAGCCAGAAATTGCTGAGGAATTGGGCGCTCGAAAAGCGGCAAAAGTTATAGCAACTGGTGCCAGTGGTTTGGTGACTACCAATATTGGTTGTATTACACAAATTGAATCTCATTTACGTGTTATGAATAATGAAATGCCTGTGATGCATGTGATGGAGATGTTGGACAATTCTTATGAATAATTTGGTTATTTTTGGTGATTAATCAGTGTCTTTGATGCGTTTGCCAGGACTTATAGACCCGCATGTGCACTTAAGGGATCCAGGGCACACATATAAAGAGGATTGGTATAGTGGTACTGCTAGTGCGTTAGCCGGTGGATACACTTGCGTACTAGCTATGCCAAACACATCACCTCCTATTACAGATTCGAGTAGTCTTGAGAATATATTAGAGGCCGCACATGGGAAGGTGCATTGTGATTATGGAATTCATGTTGCCGGTACCAGCAACAACACTTCTACTGTTCCTGCGTTGTCTGATAAGGCTTCAGGTTTGAAACTTTATTTGAATGATACATTCGGCGATCTACGATTAGATGGTTTACACATTGTCAATTCTCATATGTCTGCATGGCCTGATAATAGACCGGTGCTATGTCATGCGGAAACCTATATGGCTGCCGCAGTGCTAATGTTAGCAGTGTTGCATCGTCGCTCAGTTCATATTTGTCATGTTAGTCGTAAAGAGGAAATTGATTTGATTAGAGCTGCGCGAGAACAGGGTTTAGCAGTCACCTGCGAAGTGACTCCTCACCATTTGTTTATGACCAAATCTGATATTGACAGCATCAAGGAAGGTCGTTATATGGTTAGTCCCCGACTAAATACTATATCGGATCAGAATGCTTTATGGCAAGCGATAGCTGATGGTGTTGTTGATTGTATTGCCACTGATCATGCTCCTCATACATTACTAGAAAAAGACAGTCGGAATTCACCGCCTGGTTTTCCGGGTCTAGAGACAAGCTTGGCATTAATGCTTGGTGCGGTACGCGAAGGTAGACTCAGCATGAATCGATTGATAGAACTTATGTGCACCAATCCTGCCAGGATATTTGGATTAGCATCTCAGCAGGAAACATGGATAGAAGTAGACATGCATGAGAAATGGGAAGTCAAAGCATCTCAGTTTTATTCACGTTGTGGCTGGAGTCCGTTTGAGGGATGGCAGTTACAAGGTCGACTAAAGAAGGTAGTGCTACGCAATAAAACAGTATATGATAGAGGAGAAGTATTACAACATATTCGATCTGGTAAAAACGTGAATCAATAGCAATAGTAGTATCATATCGATGAAGATTAGTGAACTAGATAATGTCAAATCACAAGGAACCAGTATGGATCGAATAAATGTACTTCCAGATGAAGGTGTTTCTCGATTTGATGGAATGGACATACTGTCGGTTAAGCAATTCAAGCACCGTGATCTCGACATTATTTTTGATGTGGCGCGTGATATGCGGGAAATGGTCGACAGACAGGGTGCAGTAGATATACTTAAAGGTAAGCTTCTGTCTAACCTATTTTATGAACCTTCAACGCGAACGTCCTCTTCTTTTGCTGCAGCAACACAGCGTCTTGGTGGTAATGTTATCCAGATAAACAATGTTACTTTTTCATCTGTATCTAAAGGTGAAGAGTTGCGAGACACTATACGTAGCATGGGGTCTTACTCAGATGCTATTGTGTTACGGCACCCAGATGAAGGGTCAGCTGACATTGCTGCAGAGGTGTCCGAGAAACCCATAATAAATGCTGGAGACGGAATAGGTGAACATCCCACCCAAGCTCTATTGGATATATTTACTATTGTTGAGGAATTGGGCACTATCGATGGTCTCACTGTTACCATGCTTGGTGACTTGAAATATGGTCGTACAGTGCACTCATTGGCAAAATTGTTAGCTTTATATGATGTAAAATTGAATTTTGTTGCCCCGGACCTGCTGAAAGCACCAACCGCATTAGTTGATAGTTTGATCGAAAGTGGGGTGGGACCTTGCAAGCATGTAGATCTAGATTCAATTATTTCTGAAACTGATGTGCTATATGTGACACGAGTGCAACAAGAGCGGTTTGTGGATCAATCCGTGTATGAAAAAGTTAATCGGAGCTATGCGGTAAACGTTGATACAATGGATATTGCAAAAGAGCGTATGATTGTTATGCATCCACTACCACGAGTGGATGAGATCAGCAGGGCGGTAGATAAGGATCCGCGCGCTGCCTATTTTAGGCAAATGGAATATGGAATGTATGTTCGTATGGCTTTGTTAGCATTAGTCTTTGGAAAAGTATAGTGAAGGCTTTTTTTGATTACCTAGAAAGTAGGTGTAAAGAATCTAACTCACTACTATGTGTTGGATTAGATCCTCATCCTGAGTTACTATTAAAACCTTCTCCTATATCAGCTCGAGAATATTGCATTAAGATAATTGAAGAATGTGCGGAGTATGCCTGTGCTTTCAAACCAAATAGTGCTTTCTTTGAGGCCTTTGGCGCAGAAGGTATAGCTGCTTTACATGAAGTAATTGGCAGTGTGCCAGATGGTATTCCGGTAATTCTAGATGCCAAGCGAGGAGATATTGCTAGTACGGCAGAAGCCTATGCAAGGTCTATTTTTGATTATTTAGGAGTGGACGCAGTGACGTACAGTCCATATTTGGGATCTGATTCAATTATGCCTTTTGTTGAGCGTCCTGATTCGGGTGTGTTTGTGTTATGCAAAACTTCAAATGATGGTTCTAATGAACTCCAAAGCTTAAAGAGTAATGGAGAGTATCTATATATGCATGTTGCTAGGCAGGCGCAGAATTGGAGTCAGTATAACAACCTTGGACTTGTTGTTGGCGCCACTGATCCTCGCGCTGTTGAGATTGTACGGCAAGTTGCGCCGACCTTATGGTTTCTCTGTCCAGGTGTAGGTATGCAAGGTGGTGATTTGGCTGCTGCGATGCAGGCTGGTTTGAGAGAAGACAGTATGGGTATATTAATTAGTGTTTCGCGTTCAATAGCATCTGCAACTGATCCAGGAAAAGTTGCTAAAGAATTGCGTGATGCTATAAATTCCGAGCGATACTTGTCTGATAAAAAAAAGCTAAACTATTTCACTAAAGGGATTGGAGATGGTCTGCTTGAATCCGGATGTG